>CAZNWX010000245.1:0-4130 GCA_964576415.1 uncultured Magnetovibrio sp.
GCAACGTTCTACAGCTTTCCGTACGCCCAACCATACGCACGGCAGTTCATTGAGACAGAGATTCTAGCTGACCTCGCAGCGGGGACGCTGATTTTCGTGTTCTCCCTGGTAATGCTATCCATTCTGACGCGCAGCATATCCAGCAAGGTCAAGCACAGCAGCCTCAATGCCCTAGACCGCGCGCTGGGGTTCCTGTTCGGTCTTATGCGAGGGGCCTTCATCGTGGTCGTCGCCTATATTGTTTTCGAGGTTTTAGTCTCCCAAAATGATCATCCCGATTGGGTGCGTCACGCCAGAACCATGCAATTGGTGGGACCAGCGGCGGAAATACTGATCGCGAACCTGCCCGAGGACTACGCCATCAAAGGGCGGAAGGACCCAGGCGCGAGAAAGAAGCCCGGCGCGCAGAAAGATGCGGGCTCAGTTGTCCGTGGTTTGATCACGCCAACACCCAAGGCCAGCAACAAAAAGGCCAATGACGGTTATGGCGTTCGCGAACGCCAGGACATGGAACGATTGATCGGCAACACTCAACAACAGTAAGATATAGCGTCGCAGCATGGACAATGAAATGCGGTTTCCGCCTCACCAGCCCGGTTCCCGTCCCACTCCGCTTCCGAGTCATTCGGACGGGCCGGATGACGATCATCCAAACGAGGAATGCGGCCTATTTGGCATCTATGACAGCTCCGACGCCGCAGCCCACACGGCACTCGGTTTGCACGCACTTCAGCACCGCGGTCAGGAATCGGCGGGCATTGTCGCTTACGATGGAGAGCAGTTCCATTCCCACCGCGCCCTTGGCTTGGTCGGCGATCACTTCAACGTCCAATCGGTCATGGACCGCCTAGATGGCAACGTCGCCATCGGCCATGTCCGCTATTCCACCAGTGGCGACACGGCGCTTCGTAACGTGCAACCGTTGTTCGCGGAGTTCAAATTTGGCGGCTTAGCCGTCTGCCACAACGGAAACCTGACCAACGCCTATTCCATCCGCAAGGACCTAGTGCAACGCGGCTGCCTGTTCCAGTCTACCAGCGACACGGAAACCATCATCCATCTCATCGCCAAAAGCGAATACGGCCGAGTGGTGGACCGACTCACCGATGCGCTCAGCCATATTGAGGGCGCCTACTCCCTGGTGGCCGTGACTCAGAAGAAGTTGATCGGTGTACGCGACCCCTACGGGGTTCGGCCGCTGGTGCTAGGCCGCCTTGGCGACGCGACGATCTTGACGTCCGAGACATGCGCCCTGGATATCATCGGGGCGGAGTTCATTCGCGATGTCGAACCCGGTGAGATCGTCGTCATCGACGAAAAAGGCCTGCATAGCGTCAAGCCCTTCAACAAGCGCCCGCAGAAATTCTGTATTTTTGAATACATCTACTTCGCCCGGCCCGACAGCATGCTGGAAAGCCGTAACGTCTATAACGTCCGAAAGGAGATCGGCGCACAATTGGCTAGGGAAAGTCACCTCGAAGCCGATATCGTCGTCCCGGTTCCCGATTCCGGTGTGCCGGCGGCCATTGGTTACGCAGAAGAGGCCAATGTGCCCTTCGATCTCGGTATCATTCGCAATCACTATGTCGGACGAACCTTCATTGAGCCAACCGATCAAATTCGCCACCTCGGCGTGCGACTCAAGCACAACGCTAACGCCGCACACCTCAAGGGTAAACGCGTCGTCTTGGTGGACGATTCCATCGTTCGCGGCACCACCTCGGTTAAAATCGTGGAAATGGTCCGCAATGCCGGCGCGTCAGAAATCCACATGCGGATTTCCAGCCCACCGATTACGGAGTCCTGTTTCTACGGTATCGACACACCGGAGCGAGAGCAACTGTTGGCGGCGAAATACAACGTGTCCGGCATGGCGGACTACATCGGTGTCGATAGTTTGGCCTTCATCAGCGATGACGGTCTTTATCACGCGGTTTGCGGCGCCGAGCGCGACGCCAAGGAACCCCAATACTGCGACGCCTGTTTCACCAATAGCTATCCGATCCGTTTGACCGACCGCGATACGGAGCAACACCCGAACCTCCTCGCGCTCCTTGACGAACAAATCTGACCATGGATAAGGCCGGAGGCCGACTGCAAGGGCGTATCGCATTAATCACCGGCGCGTCCCGAGGCATCGGCGCTGCCGTCGCCCGGCGTTACGCTCAAGAGGGCGCGCACATCATTGCCGTCGCCAGAACCGTTGGCGCCCTCGAAGAGTTGGACGACGATATCCAACACTTGACCGGACAGTCGGCAACCTTAGTACCCATGGACATTACGGATGCGGAGAAGGTCGACCACATGAGCACATTGATTAATCAACGGTTTGGTCGGCTGGATATTCTTGTCGGCAATGCCGGAATCCTGGGTATCCTGTCCCCACTCGGACATATAGATCCAAAGATTTGGGATCAGGTGATAGCGGTCAATCTCAGCGCCAATTGGCGGTTGCTGCGCGCCATGGACCCGCTATTGCACTCCTCGCACGCCGGCCGTGCCATTTTCGTCACCTCCACCGTCGGGGCGGAGGCCCGCGCCTATTGGGGGGCCTACGCCGTCTCCAAGGCGGCTTTGGAGATGATGACGCGCACCTACGCCAAAGAGATAGCGACGACGCCAATTCGGGCCAATTTGGTTAACCCTGGCGGGACCAGGACACAAATGCGCTCCCAGGCCATGCCCGGCGAGGATCCGAATACCCTGCCCAGCCCCGAAGACCGAGCCGACGTCTTCGTCGATCTAGCTTTGCCCAGTTGCACCGCGAACGGACAACTGTTCACCGCCTAGCAATAATCGCGGCTTCCCGCCCCTGACCCGCCTTTGTTGCCACAGCGGCTATATTTCGTTCACAATGACACAGATTGTGAGTTTTTTAATTCTTTTTCCCGCCTGAAGGAGCATGGCATGAAACTTACTCGTGATGTCCGATTGTTCCGCCGTACCCGGGACCTCGAAATCCAAATCGATCAGTTTCTCGACGCCCTGTCAGAGTCTGCGATCGTCTTCAAACTCGCGGTCGACGTCTACTTGTCGAAGGGCTACATAGAGGAATTTGCCCAGAAACATGAACACGTGGACCAGTTGGAGAGCGAGGCGGACCGCCTTCGGCGCACGATCGAGATTCAGCTCTACACCCAAACCTTGATCCCAGAGTCCCGCGGCGACGTTTTGGGGCTCCTGGAGAATCTGGATAATATCATCAATCTGATCGAAGGCGTTTTATGGTCCTTTGATATCGAAAAGCCGGACATCCCGGAAAACTGCAAGGATGGTTTCCGAGAACTCGTCGCGATGACGTGCGAAGCGGTGGAGGCCGTAGTACTGGCGTCCCGGGCATTTTTTCGTAACATCGAGGCCGTCGACGATCACGGCCACAAGGTACTCTTCTTCGAGACCGAGGCCGACAAAGCCAGCACGCATCTGAAACGGACAATCTTTGAATCGGAACTGGGCATCGGCCACAAGATGCATCTGCGCGGTTTCGTCGAAAACATCGATGATGTCGCAGACTGGGCAGAGGACGTTGCCGATCGACTGGCTATCTACGTCATCAAGCGGACGGTCTAAGCCAGACCAAACCATGGACATTTCGGTTCTCATCTTCCTCACCAGCGGTTTGTTCCTGGGCTGGGCGCTGGGCGCCAACGACGCCGCGAACGTCTTCGGCACGGCCGTCGGGTCACGGATGGTTCGGTTTTCGACGGCCGCCGTCATCTGCAGCATTTTTGTTATCCTGGGTGCCGTCATCAGCGGCGCGGGTACCACCGAGACCCTCGGCAAGCTTGGCGCCATCAATACACTCCCGGCCTCCTTCATGGCGGCCTTCGCCGCCGCCACCACCGTCTACGTCATGACCAAGATTGGACTTCCCGTCTCTACCAGCCAGGCCATCGTCGGCGCCCTCATACGGTGGAACCTGGTTAGTGGCGCGCCCACGGATGGCAAATCATTGACGAAGATTCTGTCCACCTGGGTGTTGTGTCCCGTTCTCGCGGCGGGGTTTGCGGTGTTGATTTATACGATCGTGGTAAAGGTCGTCCGCCGCGCGAAAATGCACCTCCTCCGCACCGACGCCTACACGCGCATTGGCCTGATCTTAGCTGGCGCCTTTGGGTCTTACAGCTTAG
>CAZNWX010000246.1:0-4091 GCA_964576415.1 uncultured Magnetovibrio sp.
GAACTCGGTCCTGGCGACGACCTTAAGCTCCGTCTATCTGGCCATGCGTCACATCTTCCCAGAGGTGCCAATTAGCGCTGGGGCTTTCGAGCCGCTCAACGTGATCCGGCCCGAAGGTACCTTCTTGGACGCAGTCTATCCGCGTCCTGTATCAGGATGTGCGGCGGAAGTTTCACAGCGAATTGCCGAAGCGGTATTTGCTGCTCTGGCCGAGGCGCTGCCCGACCGGGTGACGGCTGCACCGGCCGGCACCAGCGGTAATTTCGCGTTGGGGGGGCATGATCCGGCGCGGGCCCGCGACTACGTTATGTACCAGATTTCCGGTGGTGGTTACGGCGGCAACGCAGACCATGACGGCCTGGCCAACGGGTGCTCCACCATCGGTATCTCCAAGGCGCCACCCGTCGAGATCATGGAGCAGGCCTTTCCTGTCTTGTACCGCAAATACGCGCTTCGTGAAGGGTCAGGTGGCGCCGGAGAACGGCGCGGCGGCTTCGGTCTTGAATACGATGTGGAACTGCGCCGGGGCGAGGCCCGGGCCAGCTTCGTCATGGACCATGGTCGGTTCGGCCCGCAAGGCGCGCTTGGCGGCGCCGATGGCGCCCCCAATCAGGTCACTGTGTGGCAGGACGGTGAACCCTACACGCCCGTGCACCTATCGAAGGAACAGGATATCCCCCTGACGCCGGGTGACCGGGTACATGTCTGCACGCCCGGCGGCGGCGGCTACGGTGACCCCTTCGCCCGCGACCCCGAGGCGGTTCTGGAGGATGTGCGCCTGGAGCGTTATACTACCGATCAGGCGATGGCCATGTTCGGCGTGGTTCTGGGAGGGGATCCTTTGGCCGTCGATATGGCCGCAACGGCCAGCGCCCGTGCCGCTGGGCCGGCGCGGGGCGCGGCCGAATAGGGCGTCAACGCGCTTTTACGGGCCCGGCCCTGACGGGTAAACTGGGGCCGCATGACGACACAATCGGATACGACCTATGACGTGATCATCGCCGGCGGCGGCAGTGCCGGTGTGGCGGCGGCCGTGGCTAGTGTCCGCGCCGGCGCCCGGACCCTGCTGCTCGAGCGGCACCACTGCCTTGGCGGGGCGTCGACCTTGCGGAACGTTTCCACCTACTGCGGCCTCTATACCCTGGAGGCGACCCCGAAAATGGTCGTCGGCGGGGTCGGCGCGGAGATTGTCCAGGCGCTTTCCGCGCGGGGCGCTATTACCGGGCCGCTTAGGCATCGGGGCGTGTTTGCCGTGTTTGACCCCGAAACGGTGAAAGCCGTTTTGGACGATGTTTGTGAACAGGCGGGGGTTCATGTGCGCCTGGCCTCGCAGGTCATCGCCGCCGGTCGCACCGGGGACCGAATTTCGGATGTCACCGTCGCCGGCCACGGCGGAACCCGGGACTACCATGCGCGGGCCTTTGTCGATTGCACGGGGGATGGTGATCTGATGACCCTGGGGGGTGCCGGGCATCGCTATGGTAACCCCGATGGGGTGAACCTGGCGACCCTGGGGACGCGGTTCGGCGGGGTGCCCCGCGACGTCAAGGTCAGTGCCGACGACATGGCCGTCGCAGTGGCGGCGCTTGATCCGTCGGCCCGGACCCGCGTCACCAAGGACCGCAGCGTCACGGTGCGTCTGCCCATCTCCGGTGATCTGGTCTGCTACCTGGCGTCCGTGGACTATGACGCCCGAGACACGGCCCAGGTATCCGCCGCCGAACGGGAAGGCCGGCGCCAGGCCTGGATCTATCTGGATGCGCTGCGCACTGTGCCCGGATGTGCCGGAGCGTATCTGATTTCCACTGGGCCGGAGTTCGGTACCCGGGAATGCCGCCATTTAGCAGCTCGTCGGCAACTCACCTGGGCCGATATCACGGCCCGCGCGTCCTTTGACGATACCATCGCCCTTGGTGCTTGGGGGGCCGAATGGCATGACCGTGGCAGCTTCGTCTCGACCTTCGATTACCCGCCTGAGAGGACCGCCTATGAGATACCCTTGTCATGCCTGATCAGCGGCGACACGGCGAACCTGTTTGCCGCCGGCCGTCTGGCCGACGGGGATCGCCTGGCCGGCGCGGCGATCCGTGTCATGGGCACGGCCTTCGCTCTCGGGCAGGCGGCGGGCGTGGCGGCGGCCTTGTGTGCGGGTGGCGGCGCCTGGTTCGCTGATGAGGTGCGGCGCGAATTGGTTAGGCAGGGGGGCATCATTGATCGCGGTGGGATACGCCCGGTGCCGATGGCCTAGGCGCTTAGGGGCTGGCGTCGCGCCAACAATGGTAAGTGCGCTATTTTTCTGGCATGTTGGTGGGGATACCCGGATCGTCGGGGGCGGATTTAAGAGGGCCGGCGGCCGAGCCGCGATGGGCCATCTAGACGGCGAGGTACTTCTCGCGGACATCGGCGTCGGCTTCCAGTTCGGCGATGGTGCCCTCGTAGCGCATTTCACCTGACTCGATGATATAAGCCTTGTCCGACACCAGTTTCGCGAAATGCAGGTTCTGTTCGGACAGCAGGACAGTGAGGCCGGCGGTTTTGAATTCGGCGATGACCTCGGCCATTTTCTCAATGATCACCGGTGCGATCCCTTCCGAGGGTTCATCGAGCAAGATCAGTTTCGGGTTGCCCATGAGGGTCCGTGCGATGGTCAGCATCTGCTGTTCGCCGCCGGACAAGTGGCCACCCAGGTTGTAACGACGTTCCGCTAGGTTGGGGAACAGCTCGAACAGGGTGTCTGTCGTCCAGGTGGGGGTGTCGTCCCGGGCCGGGCGGCGACCAACCTCTAGGTTCTCCATCACCGTGAGGTCGGAGAAGATGCGCCGTTCCTCGGGTACGTAACCGAGGCCCAGATGACAGATGCGGTGCGAGGCCCAGGAGGTGGTTTCCGTGCCGTCGAAGGTTATGCGGCCGTCGCGGGGGCGGACCAGGCCGATGGCGCTTTTGATGGTCGTCGTCTTGCCGGCGCCGTTGCGGCCCAGGAGGCTGACGACTTCACCGGCTTCGACGTGGAGTGACACGCCGTGCAGGATGTGGGCGCCGCCATAGAAGGTATGGATATTACTTATCTCAAGCATGATCGCCGTCTCCGCCGAAGGTCGTGCCGCCGCCCAGGTAGACTTCCTGGACAGCCGGGTTGGCGCGGACGTCGTCGACGGAGCCCTCGGCCAGCAACTGGCCCCGGTTGAGGACCAGAATGCGGTGTGCGTTCTCAAACACCACGTCCATGTCGTGTTCCGTGAACAGAACGCTGACGCCGCGCTCGGCGACGATGTCGGCGGTCAGCTTCATGAGCGCGCGGCGTTCACCCGGCGCCATGCCGGCGGTGGGTTCGTCCATGAGCAGGAGCGCCGGGTCGTGGGCCATGGCGACGGCCAGCTCCAGGCGCTTCAAATCCCCGTAGGCGAGGATGTTGGCGGCCCGGTGAGCCTGATCCTTCATGCCAATCAGGTTCAGGAGCGCCATGGCGTCGTCCCGGTACAGCCTGGCCGCCCGGGTGAAGGCGGAAAATGTCTTCCGGTGATGGGAGATCAGGGCCATCTGCACGTTCTCCACCACCGACATGGAAGCGTAGACGGCGGTGATCTGGAAGGTCCTACCGACGCCTAGGCGCCAGATATCTCGGGGCTTCATGCCGATCAACTCGCGGCCGTCCAGGCAGACAGAGCCTTTATCGGAGGCCAGGATACCGTAGAGCATGTTGAAGCAGGTTGATTTCCCCGCCCCGTTCGGGCCGATTAGGGCCAGCAGTTCGCCCTTCGCCAGGGCGAAGGAAACATCGTCGACGGCACGGTTGCCGCCGAAGGACTTGGACAGGTTCTGGACGGTCAGGAAACTCATGGCGCGGCCTCGTCCTTGGGCGCGCGGCCAAGCAGGGCCTTCACCTGATCGACGGCCCCGACCAGACCGCCCGGCAGCAGGATTGCGATGAAAATGATCAACAGGCCCAGCAACAGGCGCCAGTATTCGAACCGCGACAACCAGTCCTGAAGCAGGGTGAAAACGCTGGCCCCGGCTATGGGCCCGGTGAGCGATTGCACGCCGCCCAGGAAGACCATGATCAGCGCGTCGAAAGAGGTCGCGATCTCCATCTC
>CAZNWX010000247.1:0-4083 GCA_964576415.1 uncultured Magnetovibrio sp.
AAGCCCATGGCGTCTAGCCAACCACCGCCCCAAACCCAGGATGCCTGGATAGGGTAGATGACGGCCGCGAGAACGACCACGAAGACCATGAACGGCCAGACCTTAATCCGTTCCGCAACGGTACCAGAGACGATGGACGCGGCGGTTGCCACGAAGACCATCTGGAAGAACCAGTCGGATGGAACAGAATAACCGGCCTCGATAACCTTGCCGACCATCTCCGGCGTTGCCTTATCAGCGTTAATTAATGCCAACTCGTCGCCCGACGGGTTGTAAAGAAGCGACAGCGTGCCCATCACCCCCCCCCTTCGGAACGTCAACGTACATGAGGTTGTAGCCAACTAGGTAAAAGGCGATGTCGGCCAAAGAATATAGAGCAATGTTTTTGAGGCAAATGGTGGCGGTGTTCTTGGCTCGGACCAAGCCCGACTCAAGCATAGCGAAACCCGCCGCCATAAACATGACCAGAACACCATGGATTAGGAACGAGAAGGTATTGAACACGTAAGCGCTCTCGGTGCTGACCTCAGCCTGCGCCGGGAATGCGCTGATGAGGGCGGCGGCGCCCAGAAGAGCTGCCGTACGTTTCTTATCGGTAAGGGAAAATGTCATAATGCTCTCCTATAAAGCTTCGGCGCCCGTGTCGCCGGTGCGGATGCGGACTGCGGAATCGAGGGAATAGACAAAGATCTTGCCGTCGCCAATTTTCCCCGTCTGGGCCGCGCCAGTGACCGCCTCGACGACTTGCTCGACGATCTCTTCCTTCACGGCAATTTCCAGTTTGACCTTGGGCAAGAAATTCACTTCATATTCTGCTCCCCGATAAATCTCGGCCTGGCCTTTTTGCCGGCCAAAGCCCTTGACCTCACTGACGGTCATGCCGTCAACGCCGAGTGGCAACAGCGCGTGACGAACTTCCTCAAGCTTGAAAGGCTTGATGACTGCCATAATCAGCTTAATGTGCGGGCTTCTCCTCTCGTTTGGCCGCCGATGCCGATCCCAAGCGCTGGGCATGGCGGCGATTGTTTGGCGGGATGAAACCCGCTATGATACTTTGAGCAAATCAAATTCCGCGCCAATTTTCTGAAGCTGTAATAATTGTTGAAAATCAGATTATTACAATCGAACACCGCTCAGAACCAGACGATCAAACCTGTAAAACTGATTAAAAATTATACATAATTTATTTATGCATAATTTTTAATCATTAAGAGAGCAGATGATGGCAGCCCACGTTCGGACCCAATGTGAGACGCAAGTTGATGTGCTAATTGTTGGTGGCGGGTTCGTGGGCAATACGCTTGCCGCGGCGCTGGCCGGGACCGGTGTTTCGTCGGCCATGGTGGATACGGCGGATCTGCGCGAAGCCATCGACGCTGAGTTTGACGGTCGCTCCTTCGCCGTCTCTCTGTCCAATCAGCGGTTGTTGGCGGGCGTCGGGATCTGGGAGGGCCTTGTGGAACGTACGGCGCCAATCCTCGACATTCGCATTTCCGACAATCGGTCCTTGATGTTTCTGCACTATGACCATCGTGAAACCGGAGACGACCCCATGGGGTTCATGGTCGAGAACCATCATCTACGCCGGGCGCAATATGAGCGCTTGCAGGCGGCGGATGACGTGCGCGTTTTTGCGCCGGACCGCGTCGAGCGCCTGATCCGAAATCAGCACGGTGTCTCCGCAGAATTAGGAAGTGGCGGGAAAGTATGGGCCCGCCTCGTGGTTGGCGCGGACGGGCGCAGCTCCATGGTTCGCGCAGATGCCGGAATCGCAACTACCAAGTGGACCTATGATCAATCGGGGATCGTTTGTACGGTGCGCCACGAGCGCCACCATAATCACATCGCCCATGAACGGTTTCTGCCGGCGGGCCCATTTGCCATTCTGCCTCTTCAGGGCGATCCGCCCGGGGCGGGTAATCGTTCGTCCCTGGTATGGACCGAACGCAATGACCTGACGCCGATCATCATGGGTCTGGATGACCCCTCGTTTATGGCTGAAATTCGCCGGCGTTTCGGCGACTTTCTTGGTGAGGTCGAGTTGGCCGGTCCGCGCTATGTATTTCCCCTGGGCCTCCAGTTCGCCCAGCGCCTTATGGGCCGGCGTCTGGTCCTCGCCGGCGATGCCGCCCATGCCATGCACCCCATCGCGGGGCAAGGATTGAACATGGGGCTCAGGGATGTGGCGGCCTTGGCAGAGGTCCTAGTTGATGCGGCGCGTCTGGGACAAGACGTGGGTGACCAGCAGGTTCTGACGCGCTATGTTCGCTGGCGGAGGTTTGACAACACCATGATGTTGGCTGCAACGGACGGTCTGAACCGGTTGTTTTCGAATAATGTGGGCCCGGTGCGTCTGGCGCGGGACCTGGGCCTAGCGGCGATTAATCGCCTGCCTCCCGTAAAGCGGTTTTTCATGCGTCACGCTATGGGGCTGGTCGGCGACTTGCCGCGTCTTCTTCGGGGCGAGCGCCTGATTTAGGGATCGCGGCTTAGACCGTCGCGCGCGAGCGCATCCAGATAGCCCTGCCACATTTGATCTTGGCGTTGGCCAAATTCATAGAGGTGGTCCCAGGTATAAATGCCTGTGTCGTGCAGGTCGTCGAACTTGATACAGACCGCATAATTTCCCACGGCTGTCACATCCATTATGCCTACATAGCGGCGGCCGGCGACGATGGTTTTTTGACCGGGGCCGTGTCCCTGTACTTCGGCGGACGGGCTTTCCACCCGAAGGAGTTCGGCGGGAAGCCGAAAGCTTTCGCCCGTGTCGAAATCCACTTCCAGGATCTTCTCTTCTCGCTTCAGGCGAAGCTCCGTCGGTTTATGAATTTGACTGAAGTTATCGCTCATGGCTTTGCGCTCCCGTCGGCGGTGTCATCGAGGGCCCGGGCCTCCTCCGGCAACATGATGGGCACGCCGCCGCGAATGGGATAGGCAAGACCGGCGCGCCGGCTGATTAGCTCTTGGCGTTCAAAATCGTATTCCAAGGGCGCCTTGGTGGTCGGACACACCAGGATTTCCAGCAGCTTTGGATCAACGGGTTTTGCCTTGTTCACAGCACCGGCCCTCTCAGTGACGCGCCGCCGTGATGTCGATACCGTGCATGGCCATCTCCAGGATGGTTTGCAGCTGTTCGGCGCGTTTGGCTAGGGTTTGCGCTTCGAGGAGAAGCTGTTTCTCCTCGGGTTTCATGGGGCAGCCCATTGCCGCAGTGGTTACCAGAACCAGATCTGGCACTTCGTCTAGGGCGTCCCAGTCCGTATCCAGGTTGCGGCGCTCGAAATAGATTTTCAAGGCAGCCAGGAGGGTGCCGCGGTTGGTGATCGCCGTATCGCTGGGGTCAAGGTCATCCAAAAAGAGATTGTAGCTGGCCTCCACACGGCGATAGCCTCGGTGCGTGTCCAATTCGCGGGCAATCTTAAACCGGCATACCCCGGTTAGGACAATTTCATAACGGCCATCGCCCGGATCGGCAAACTCCGTAATCCGGCCCAGGCAGCCGATACCGAAGAGTGGACTGTCGTCGTCGACGGTTTCGCGTTCGGTGCCCTGAGGCTGGATCATGCCCATGAACCGATCGGCGCCCAAGGCATCTTCAGTCAGCGCCACGTAGCGCGGCTCGAAAATATTAAGTGGCAGTTGCCCGTAAGGCAGCAACAATGCGCCGGTCAGGGGGAAGACTGGAATCGTCGAAGGCAGACCATCCGGGGTCATGAGAACAGTATCGATGAAAGACGTTTGCGGCCGGCCACGGTCAGTTCGTGGGTGGGGCCCAGGGTATCGAAGACTTTCAATAATTGAACCCGGCCGGCTTCTTCGTTCCAGCTCCGGTTCATGCGGATCAGTTCGAGAAACTCATCAATGGCCAGTTCATGTTGCCCGACTGCGAACAGGCCCATCGCCAAGTCGAACCGGGCTTCTGGATTTTTCGGATCCGCATCCACTTTTTGGCGCAATGGCGAGATGTCGCCGGCGCCTTCGGCGGCTGCGTCAAGCTCGACGGCGGATACCGCGGCGGCAATCTCCGGCTTGTTCTTCAACTCCATGGGCAGGTCGGCAATAATCTTGTCTGCGGCCTCGCGG
>CAZNWX010000248.1:0-4032 GCA_964576415.1 uncultured Magnetovibrio sp.
GGCCGGATCAGGCAATTGGTCCCATACCGAAGGTAGGAACAGGGCGCGCCGCTTTCCATCGGCGATAACCAATCCGTCTACGTTTGGTCGCAACTGCGCCATGAATTCCTGTTCGGATTTAAATATTAACGGGCTTTGGGAACTTAACACGGAGATGGATAGTTGCAGCTCATTTCGTTCTATTGGCGCCAGTGGTGGAAATCTTGGGTCTTTGAAAGCGGCCTGGAATGCATTGGTGGAAATGTCAGCCACCAGCGGACGGTGTGCTTCGGGCGAACCGATGCAGCCCCTGAGTTTACCGCTCCGCGTCAACGTAATGAAACATGCACCTGCCTCGCGTAGTTCCGGCGCATGTTTATTCAAATCCACCGGGACCGGCTGGCTGTGCTTGAGCCCATGGTCGATGGAGGCTGCGGCCAGAAGGACCAGCGTGAACCCATGTTCGTCCAGAAGCGCCTTGGTCGCGGCGCCAAAATCCGTCTCTCCATCAAGGGCTGGTGCGACGGGTACTGGCGTGGCGGTTTTCGTCTTTTTGCGAACGGTCTTTCCCCATACCATCTTGGCCGTTTGTGATGGCGCGGATTCGTCAAAAAATAGCCACGATCCATAACCCACCACTCGGTTTTTCGGTCCTGCCGTGTCGCCGGAATTGCGAAGGTCTACCATCTCCACCGACATTTTTCGTTCCTTGGCTGCCACCAAAAGACCGCCTACAGGAAATCGCCCGCAGGCGCCTTGACGTGCTATCTGCGCGGGGGCCAAATCCAGAATCGCTTGGCTGGTTTTGGCATCGATTGCCCGCGCGCTTTCGTAATCCAAATAGTGGCTGAGGTCAGAACTGACGACGATCAGCGTTTCGCTGCCGCCCCACAAGTGGTTGAGCACCTCGGCCACAGATTCCGGACTGGCCTGGCCGACGACGATCGGTAGTAAGGTGAAATCATCCAGCACCCGTTGGAGAAATGGCAGATGGACTTCCAGGCTATGCTCCATTTCATGGGTGGGGTCAAAAACTTCCACCTGTGGGAACGGCAAGGCACGGTCCCTGAGCGCTGCATCGATGGGAATTTCACCGAGCGGCGTGGCGAAGGCATCGGCGCTGGAGAGCGCCAGGCCTTGAACAGCGACACGATGGCAGGGGCCTAACAGGACAACCCGCTTGATCACATCCTTGACCGGCTCCAGGCGTGTATAGGCGGTGGCCGCGATCGGGCCAGAGTAGATAAACCCGGCATGTGGTGCGATGAGCGCCTTCGGCACCCGGGCGTCGCCTTTGTCCGCGTCCGCCAAATAGGTGTCGAGATTGGCACCCAGTTCGATGGCGGTGTCGGGATAAAATTGTCCTGCGACAGCTGGTTTACGGATCGCGTTCATGGGTGAAGACCAATGCGTATTGTTTGTCTCAATAGGCGCAGTGTAGCGCGAATTGATGTGTCATTTCCATGCCGCATCGGCCTTGCGGCAAACGAGATGTAGTGAAATCTCAGATGCGAACGGTCATGCCGTCGGCCAATGAACGTCGATAGGCCAATAGGGCCGGGATGATGCTGACCAACGCGCCGGATGCCAGCACCAGACCAAGGATCAGCCATTCGCGAAGCTGTGGCATGTCGATGGGGATAAACAACCCGAGTTGCGTTTCCACGACCGGCTGCAGGATAACCATAGCCGAGTACAGTAGGACTAGACCCAATAAACAGCCAAGGGCGGCGATGAACATGGCTTCGATCAGGAACATGGCCCCGATGTGAATCGGCTGGGCCCCGATCGCCCTGAGGATAGCCATTTCCCGGCGCCGTTCGTTGAGACTTGCCAGCATCATTGTCAGCATGCCCAACAGGCCGCAGGCGACAACCAGGATGGCGACCGCGCCCAAAGCGGCCTCGGCGGTGCCTATCAATCCCCAGAGTTCCTGCAAGGCAACGCCGGGAAGAATGGCCAGAAGCGGTTCGCGGCGGAAGTTGTTGATCTCACGAAGTGCGCGAAAGGCGCTGAGGCGGGAATTCAGACCGACCATGAAAGCGGTAATGGAACGGGGCGTAAGGTCCATCTTGCGGACCGCCTCGGCATCCATGCTCATGCCCGGTACGCGCGAGCCGCCCTTCCAGTCGACATGGATCGCGGTGATGCCTTCGACGCTGACATGGACCGTCCGGTCCACGGGGGTGCCCGTGGGTTCCAGAATGCCGGACACAGTGAACGGTTTGTCATCGTGTTTTGCAAAGCCTGCCGTGCCTAGGCCGTGGGCGATCACGATCTTATCGCCTATCCTGTATCCGAGATTTTGCGCCACCTCGGCGCCTAAAACGGTTTCGAAGACATCTTCGAACAGCTTTCCATCCCGAAACCGCAGTTGGCGGTTTTGGCCGTAGCGGTAGTGTTTGAAGTACGCTTCGCTGGTGCCCATGACCCGAAAGCCACGATGCGAATCGCCTAGCGAAATGGGAATGGTCCACTTGACGTCTTTACGTGCGGCGACGGTCTGGTAGCTGCGCCAGGTAATGTTGTTAGTCGCATTACCGATGCGGAAGACGGAATAGAGCAGCAATTGAATGGAGCCGCTGCGCGCACCGACGATCAGGTCGGTGCCGGAGATTGTGTTGGCGAAGCTGAGTTTCGCATCCTGTCGGACCTTTTCGACGCCGAGCAGCAGCATGACGCTGAGTGCGATGGCGAACACGGTTAGGAAAACGGTCAGCCGCCGGTTGATCAGGCTGCAAACGGAAATGTTGATAATGGCTGCGAGCGTCGTCATGTCGTCGCACCATTGATGTCGGCCAAGGTGACTTGCCGGTCGAACCGCGTTGCCAGGCTGGGATCATGGCTGACAAACAAAAGCGCCGCATCGGTAGCCGTGACTTCCTCAAACATCAGATCCATGAAGGTCGTGCGGACTGCGTGATCAAGGGCCGATGTCGGCTCATCGGCAATAACCAACGGCGGCGCGCCGATCAGGGCGCGGGCAACGGCAATCCGTTGTTGCTGTCCGGTGCTGAATGCCGATGCGGGACGGGCCGCGACCATGTTCGCATCCAGGTTCATGTGTCTGAGAAGCCGCAGGGCCTCGTTTTTCACGCTTTCTGATCTTTGTTGCGCGGCCGCCTTTCGCCGATGCGAAAACCGGCAAGGCAGAATCACATTGTCCATTGGCGAGAGGTAGGGGATCAGATTGAACATTTGAAAAACGAATCCGATGTGATCGGCACGGAACCGATCTCGGCCGGCGCCACTCAGGTCACCAAGGCGGACGCCATTGACAGTCACACGACCGGTCTCTGGAACCGTCACGCCGCCTAAGATATCGAGAAGGGTGGTTTTACCGCTACCGCTTGGGCCTTCAAGAAAGACGCGTTCCCCTGCACGAACCTCGAACGCAGGGATATCAAGGACAAGCGGCGCGTCGCGGTGCCATCGAAACCGCACATCTCTCAATTCGATCATCGCGGCGCTCAAGCTGTCGGCCCCTCCGTTCGACGATCTTTAGAATTTCAAGCGCGTCGCCTTTGCTGTCAACTCTGTAACCCCTTGGCCCTTGCTCGTTATCCAGCGCGCCACAAGCTCATGGGCGGAGGGGAAGACCTTGAAAAACTCAACGTCGGCTCCGGTCAACTTCTCGGGATGGTCGCAATGGAAATGATAGTGGGCCGTGAATTCCGAGTGGATTTCGCCGTCGGCATGTTTGTCATGCTCTTTGTGTTCGTTGTGTTTATGTTCGTCTTGCTTGGCATGTTTCTCGTGTTTGTGGTCGTGAGCATGATCATGCTCGTCGTTGTCACTGTCCAGAAGGGCCGAGGCCACTTCGGTTTTTTCCAAATGGCAATGGGCTCCTGACGTGAGCCTGATCAAGCGTTTCGCTTCCTTTAATTTCTCCGCGGCCGCCACGACGGCTTTTCTTTCACTGTCGGTTCTTGTGGCATGCTCGAAGCCCACGGCGTCTGCGCCAGGGACAACCAACTCAATTTCAACCTCGTTACCTTGGATGGCAATCGAAAGCTGGCCAACGCCGTGTTCGTGCGCGCGTTCTGAGGCTTG
>CAZNWX010000249.1:0-4004 GCA_964576415.1 uncultured Magnetovibrio sp.
TCAATGCGGTCGTGGCCAACGGTAGATCGATGCCGAGGTGCTCCGCCTCGGATAGGACGATGCCCAGGTCCTTAGTGAATATACCGACGGCGCTTTTGGGCTGGTAATCGCCGGCGATGACCCGGGGTACGCGGTTGCCGAACATCCAGGAATTTCCAGCCGCCTGGGTGATCACGTCATAGATAGCTTGCGCGTCCAGCCCCGCCTTCAGGCCCAAAGCCACGGCCTCCATGGCGGTTGCGATGTGGACGCCGGCCAACAGTTGGTTGACCATTTTCATAGTGGAGCCTTGTCCGGCCTCACGTCCGAGGTCGAACACCGTTTCCGACGTCGCATCCAGGAAGGGCTTGGCCCGGTCAAAGGCCGCCGACGTGCCGGACGCCATGACAGTCAATTCGCCACTGGCGGATTTCGCCGCGCCGCCGCTGATCGGTGCGTCGAGATAGTATAGGCCGCGTTCCTCAACCCGGGCGGCGATCTGGCGGCAGGTGCCGGCTGGTACGGTGGCGCAGCCCAGGACAACCGCGCCTTCGGGTAGCGCGTCCGCGGCGCCGTTGTCACCAAACAAAACCGCCTCCGTCTGCGCCGCGTTGACCACGACCACGGCTAGGGAATCCGCCCCAGCTGCGGCTTTGGCTGGGGTTTCGGCGACCGTGGCGCCGGCGGCGGCCAGGGTCTCCATGGCCGCCGGGTTGATGTCCATGCCCACAGTCTGCAGCCCTGCGGCATGCGCCGATTGGGCCATCCCCATGCCCATTGCCCCAAGGCCGATGACGGCCGTCTTGTGCGGACGCATTAAAAATCTCCTTGAAGGGTTGGTTAATGGGGCCGGTCGCCGGCGATGGTGACGCGGTTCATGTGACGGCGATAGCCGGCGTAGTCGTTGATGGCGAAGTGCATGGTGCAGCGATTGTCCCAGATGGCCAACGCGTGCGCGGTCCAATCGAACCGGCATTGAAATTCGGGCCGCATCGCGTGATCGTATAGGAAGTCCAGGATCGGCTGGCTTTCCTTGGACGTCATGCCCTTGAACCGCATGGTGTAGATGGGGTTTATGAACAGGCCTTTGCGGCCGGTCTCCGGATGCGTCCGGACAACTGGATGCTCGGTCAGCTTGTCCCCCTCCGCCGACGGTTCAATGTTCATGGAAACGCTTTGCTGGTCATCGTCCGTGAAGTAGCCGTCGGACCCGTAGTTTCGTTCCGCACTGTGCAGGGCGACCATCCCGTCCAGCATAGCCTTCATGACGTCCGACAGGCAGGCGTAGGCAGCTTCCATATTGACGAATAGTGTGTCGCCGCCGTGCGGCGGCGATTCCAGGCAGTAAAGGACCGAACCCATGGGCGGACATTCGTCGAACGTGGCGTCCGAATGCCATACGCCGCCGAAATTGTATTTGTCGCCGTCCTCGGGCTCCTTGACGATGTCTATGATGTCGGGGAAGTCGCTCCGCGCCTTCACGAATGGCACGCGGTAGATGTTGCCGAAGATGCTGGCGACGCGGAGATGATCCTCGGGGCTCAGGTCCTGGTCGCGGAAGAAAATCACCTTGTGGTCCCAAAGGGCTTGGCGGACGGCTTCAGTCTTGGAGTTGGAGAGGGGCGCGGCCAAATCGATGCCGCTTACTTCGGCGCCCAGGGCGCCGGCAATGGGATGGGTGGTGATGGTCTCAGTTGACATGATCTCTCTCACTCCATGAGCGAGAAAGATAGCTTGCCTGGACTAAGGGTGTCCACGCGTGATGTCATCGACTGCGATTTCGCGCGGGAAGACCCGATGTGCCGGCTCGCGGACCCGGCTCAGTGCGATCACCGACAACTACCAGCCGTTCGCTGACCCATGTGGTTCAGGAGGCACATGAGGGCGCACCCTTGCGGGTGCATGGTCTCGGCAAGGTCTTGGAAATGCTCGATAACATCTTCATTGTCGAGATAGATTTGTCAGAGCACGGACGGTAGATATGCTGCGATGTGGGACGAGCCGTCAAACATCGTCAGCGCCAAGCCGCCCTTGCCCTTCTCTTCGTTGTAGCGCTGATAGCGTTCTTGAGGTTTGTCGGCCTCCACGCAGGCCGGCGCGTGCCAGGTGCTCATAACGCCGTTCTTGAGGGGCAGGAGGCGCTACTGGAAAGGTTGCAGCGAGGGAGCCTTGGAGGTCGTCATGGCAGATCGATTATTGATGGTGCGCGATCAAGGCCAGCTCACGGTTCTCCAAGAACCAGGCAACGGATCTCTCAAGACCCTCGCGCAGCCCCACATTCGGCTGAAACCCTAACGCGGATACCAGCTTTGTGGTATCGCAATCCCGACGCGGTTGTCCCGTTAGGGACGTGGGCATAAAGGTGGTAGTGATCGCCGTGCCCCGTCGGCGGCCCACAATTTCGGCCACCATGGCGGCGACGGTGCCGATGCTGACTTCCTCTGAGGCGCCAATGTTGAGCGGGTCTGCGGTCGCGTAACGGGCGGTGACTTCGATCAGGCCACGGGCGAAATCATCGACATAGAGGAACGACCGCGTGGGTGTGCCGTCGCCCCAAACCGGAAGCGTGCCATCGGTGGTTTCATCAGCTTTTAAGATGAGCGCCGGCAGAACATGAGAGCTTCCGGGATTGAAGTTGTCGCGCGGACCGTAGGCGTTGTACGGCCGTGCAATGGCGACCTCCAATCCGTGTTCTTTGACGGCGGCAGCGGCCGCATATTCCTCCATCCGCTTTGCCCAGCCATATCCAGCATTTGTCGGTTCCGGGCTGTCCGCGAAACCTTCTGTTTCCGGGGTTGGGACGAGGCAATGGCGTGGATAGATGCACGCCGAACTGACCACCAGGAAACGCCTTGCCTGAACCTGTAGGGCGGCTTCCATGACATTGAGGAAGGTGCGCATGTTGTCGCGAAAGACCGTTTCCGGATGCGTGGCATTGTATTCGATTCCGGCAACACTGGCCGCTAAGTTCATGACCACATCGGCCCCATCGATGCTGGGTCTGGCCTGGGAACGGTGCTGGAAGTCACACGGGCGAACATCAATGCGATCGCCCAGATGGGCTAAGAACGGCGGCGACGGCGCCTGCCGGCTTGGAACGATGACCCGCGCCCCCAACGCCAGCAATTGCTCGACCACGTGGGAGCCGACAAATCCGCTGCCGCCGGTGACCGCCACGCAGGCGCCGGCGAAATAGGCTTGGGTGTCGGGATGAAAGTCGCTGGCCTGGACGGGGCTCTGGTAGGTCATGGTCTGAGGTTCACCATCGGGGACGGCGGTGATGGGCTTACGGACGCCGTCGCAAGTTCTAGTTTAGCGCGGAACTCGCGTTGGATCGATGGGTTTTGACGTGAGCGCCACCATCAAACGGGCCTCCTTGGATCACCAGCAAAGGTAGCACGATCATATCCACGTAGGCGATAGCTGCGTCTAAACCGATGGCGCTGAACACCGAGACCAGTAGGAACTTAGCGCAACTGATAGCCGCAACCACTTTACTCACCAAGCCGATACGATACAGACAGTTCGCTCCTATGGCGGGAGTATACCAAACAGCGCCCGGACGCGAATAACGATATGGTGATCGCTTCCCAATTGTTTGGGCCCGGTCTATCCTTAACGGGTGTTGCAGCCAGGCTTTGACCAAGGGGGCGACCATGAGTGACTCCGATCCACCGGAATCGGCCGAGGAGATGGCCGAACGCATGGCGTGTTTCGCCAAGCGCGGTCGACGAACCATGCAGGCCTTCATGGAACGCCAAGCCGTAGATGGCGGCTTTCAAATTACCGACCCCATGATGGTTGGCAAGGTGTTCATGGAACTGGGCGCGAAGATGATGGCCGATCCGCAAAAATTGACTGAGGCGCAGGTGCAACTCTGGCAAGGCTATGCCGACATCTTTGCTGGCGCGGCGAAGCGCCTGTCCGGTGAGGCGGTCGATCCCATCGTGGAGCCGGCCACGGGTGATCGCCGGTTTAAGGGCGCAGCCTGGAGCGAACAGGCAATCTTCGATGCCATCAAGCAA
>CAZNWX010000250.1:0-1653 GCA_964576415.1 uncultured Magnetovibrio sp.
GGTGGCCCTGAAGCCGCTCCATGATTTGGCCGAGATCAAGCGAGTTGTCGTTTCGACCTACCAGTCCGTCTCCGGCGCCGGCAAGTCGGGCATGGATGAGCTATTCAACCAGACGCGTGGAATTTTCGTCAACGAGCCGACGGAAAGTCACCGCGAGAATTTTTCCAAGCAGATCGCGTTCAACTGCATCCCGCATATCGATAAGTTCATGGATGACGGTTCGACGAAGGAAGAATGGAAGATGGTTGTCGAGACCAAGAAGATTCTCGATCCGGACATCGCCGTGTCGGCGACCTGCGTGCGCACGCCCGTGTTCGTTGGCCATGCTGAAGCCGTTAATATCGAGTTCGACCGCCCGGTTACCGAAGGTCAGGCTCGCGACGCGCTGCGCGCCGCGCCGGGGGTAACGGTCATCGATCATCGGCTCGACGAAGGCTATGTGACGCCGCAGGAATGTGCCGGCGAAGACGCCGTATTCGTCAGCCGCATCCGCAAGGATCCGTCCATCGAGAACGGTCTCAACATCTGGGTCGTATCGGACAATCTGCGCAAGGGCGCGGCGTTGAATACGGTCCAGATCGCCGAGACCCTTGTGCAATCTTTCTTGCAGAAAGCCGCTTAAGCTCTTTCAGATCGTTGATCCCTTGCCGCCTCTGTGAGACCCTAAGGAGACACAGGAGCGGCAAGGGCCGCCCCATTTCCATGTGTGCGACAGAGGGAGGCCATGGCTATGGCCAAGATCCATATCCAATTCACCTTGTTCTCGGCGTTCTATTCACCATTGATTTCCTCCATGTCAGGGGGCTTCCTGAAAGAGGAAGGCCTAGAGTACGACTGGTCTGTGGCGCCGGTGGGCAAGTCGGCTATTGAATCGCTGATGGACGGTTCCGCCCATGTGGTCCAGACAGCGCCCAGCCAGTCCTTCGGGCCGCTCAGCAAGGGCGAGATAACGTCCTGGACCCATTTCGCCCAGATCAACGAAATGGACGGCTTCTTCCTCACCGGCCGTGATGCTGACCCCGATTTCAGTTGGGACAAGCTGGAGGGTTCGGAGGTTGTCATGTTTGGCGGAGGTCAGCCGAAAGCCATGTTCATGTACGCCTGCCACAAGGCGGGCATCGACTTTGACAAGATCAAGGCGATCACGCCGGGCGGAGCGGCCGCCATTGATGCCGCCTATCGCGAGAACCAGGGTCAATACGTCCAGCAGCAGGGCCCGTTCCCCCAACAGCTTCAGGCCGACGGCGTCGGGCACGTGGTCGCCCAGGTCGGGCCTCAGATTGGGCCCAATGCCTTTTCCAGCCTGGCCGCCATGCGCGACTGGTTGGGCACGGACGAGGCCGCCGCCTTCGGCCGCGCCTACCGCAAGACACGGGCATATATGAACGAGACCCCGGCGGCTGAGATCGCGGCGGCGGAGAAAGAATATTTTTCAGACATCGATGAAGCCGTGTTGGCCGATTGCATCGGCACCTACCAGAAACTCGGCTGCTGGACCCCACATCCGGAGATCACACGCGAGGCCTTCAATGTGGCCCAGGACGTGTTTGTCCATTTCGGTTCCCTGAAAGAGAAGGTCGACTACGACCAGGCCGTAGTGGTGCCCCCGGGCTGAGAACTTGGCGAGTCCGAAGCGCCTCCGTTAGCCGCTTT
>CAZNWX010000250.1:1663-3995 GCA_964576415.1 uncultured Magnetovibrio sp.
CGGACCGTGCCCCAGAATCTGATCTTGCTTCTATACGGAACGCGCATAATGTTGATGCCGTGGAACAAGCGCGGGCGGACGCACGGCCAATTCTCTGAAAAATTATCAATAGATAAAGACATAATTAAATAAATCAAAAAATCTTCCGTGGACGCTGAAAACGCCTATTGAAACGTAAGTTTATTTTTTCATGACGGAAATTTTACGGAAGTCCCGATCCAAATTCGACATGTTCACGAAATTCAAAATTTAATGGGCGTCGCGGCGAACCGTGGCGCCTGTTGCGTCGGCGTATACGTGGGCAATGGCAATTCTTGAAGTAGTTCGTCCGCCGCTCTTTCCAACATGCCAAACACATCGCTGACCGCCCTGCCTAGGGCAGCTGCCGCGGTGTTGGCGTCACCCAGGACATAGCCCAGCCACAGCGCCGCCAGCACATCCCCTGCGCCCTTCACGGGCGTCGTTAGGCGGGGCGTGACGGTGGCCCAAGAGCCATCAGTGGTAACCAGCACGGTCGCGAGGTCCTGACCGGCGGGTATCGATGTGGCGACGACCGTAGATGGGCCGCGCGCCATGATCGCGCGCGCCGCCGCGACTGCGCCAGTCACATCGCGCACGTCATGACCGCTTAGAAGTGCCAGTTCGAACCGATTAGGAAAAACGATGTCGGCTGCCGGAACGGCGTGGTCGTTATAGAACGCGGTTAGTGCGTCGGGCACGTAAAGGCCTTCCGCTTCGTCCCCCAAAATGGGATCGCAGGCGATGATGGCATTGGGGTTGGCGGTCCGCACGTCATGCCATCCCGCGAGTACGGCTTCCCCAACTGCGACGGCGCCCAGATATCCGGTGAGAACAGCCGCGCAGCGTTCCAGAACCCCGTGGGTCTCAAGACCCTTGAGCACGGCAGTGACGTCGCCGGCCGCCACGGGAGAACCATGCCAGCCGCCATGGCCGGGGTGATGGCTCAACAGAACCGTGTGCACAGGCCAAACCTCATGGCCCATGCGCTGCAGAGGATACACGGTGGCGGCATTGCCCACATGGCCGCACGCGACATGAGAATGGATTGTCAGGATTGCCATGGGGTGAGCTTGCCACACCGGAGCCAAGGATTATAGTTCCGCCGCGTTCGTCCACCGACTATCCTATCTTGGAGGCCCCTATGACGTCTTATCCCGCCGCGCGGCCACGTCGCTCCGTTCTCTATATGCCGGGTTCGAACCCCCGCGCTCTGGAGAAGGCCCGCGGCCTGGCGGCCGATGCCTTAATCATGGACCTGGAGGACGCGGTCGCACCTGACGCCAAGGAAACGGCGCGTCAGCAGATCGCCGCCGCCTTATCGGAAGGCGGTTATGGCCAGCGCGAACTGATTGTCCGGACGAACGGCCTCGACAGCCCCTGGGGTGAGGATGATCTGAAAGCGGTGGCGGGCATGGGTGCCGATGCGGTGCTGCTGCCGAAAGTGGAAAGCCGAGACATGGTTCTAGCCGCGATGGCCATACTAGACAGTGTGGGCGGGCCGATGGATCTGCCCATCTGGTGCATGATGGAAACGCCTCTGGCCATGCTGCACGCAGAAGAAATCGCCTTCGCGCACGAACGGGTCGGCTGTTTCGTCATGGGGACCTCGGACCTGGCCAAGGACCTTCACGCGGCGCATACGCCGGCGCGGACACCATTCATGACCTCGCTGGGGTTGTGCATCCTGGCGGCTCGGGCCGCAGGGATCGGCATCTTGGATGGCGTGCATCTGGACCTTGCCGATGACGATGGGTTGCGCGCGTCGTGCGTTCAGGGATTGGAACTGGGCATGGACGGCAAGACCCTGATCCATCCAAAGACCATCGCCGCCGCCAACGAGGTGTTTGCGCCGACCATCGATGAAATCGCCTGGTCGCAGCGCGTCATCGAAGCGCACGCTGCCGCCGAGGCCGAAGGCAAAGGGGTGCTTTTGGTGGACGGCAAATTGGTCGAGAACCTGCACGTGGAGAACGCCCATCGCGTTGTTGCCATGGCGGATGCCATTGCCGCCATGGAGCAATCCGCGGGCTAGGCCAGGGACGCAATTTATCATCACGGATGACAGTTAGGTCCCTCCGTCTCAGGAATGCCTGACTTGAGGTGTATTGGCGAATGTCATCGAGGTCTGCACGGCAGAGGCCTCCGCTCAAGCGCCAGCACCGGTCATTATCTGCCGGGATATTAAATTTCCCCCAGCCAGGACAGTGCCACGATCTTCCTCGGCAACGCTATCGAGGTGCTTCCCCATCTTCGGGCCTTGCGCGCCCAGAGGGAAATGCGGCGTCTGGAGAAGGCGGGACAGGCCAAATCA
>CAZNWX010000251.1:0-3981 GCA_964576415.1 uncultured Magnetovibrio sp.
CGCGCTCCATAGTGACCTGTATGCCCAACCCGCCGAACTCGCCGCGAGTGTTCACCTGCATATCCTTGAAACTCTTCGCGGTCATGTAGCTCGAATGAGGATCCAGCGACGTGAGCATCCCTGTGATGGCCGCTTCAATCAGTTCTCGATCAGTGGGCTTTTCTACGTACTCCGCGCGGACACGCTCGAAGACATCGCCAAAGAGGTTCAGAAGCTGATACGTTTCCGTATCATTCTTTTTTCCCTCGACTGCCATGGCCGGTAGCGCTAACCAGTATGTAACGGCGGTGATGGCGGCGGCACATACCACACGTGGACTGCAAAATTTCATCCGCTTACCTTACTCTTGCGTACTGCCACCCAAGGCAGTGGATTGATCGGTTGACCTTTACGACGAATTTCCCAGTAGAGTGCCGGCTTTCTAGTGACGTCGCGTCCCATAACTCCCACCGGCTCACCGATTAAAACCCATTGCCCAACGGCCACATCGATACGTGCCATTCCGGCAAGTAGCGTATGATATCCGCCGTTGTGTTGAATGATCAAGAGTTCCCCATAACCGCGGAATGGTCCGGAAAATGCAACCTGCCCCTCATACGGTGCGATTACTTGAGCGGATTTCGCCGTTTCCAAGGTCAGTCCTTTTTGGGTGCGCCCTTTGGCAATGGGCTGGCCGTATCTACTCGCCACACGACCCACGGCCGGGTAGGAAACCGCTCCCTTTCGCGTGTCGAACGGGCGGCCTGAATAGCCGGGTGGCGGCGTGTTGGCGCGTGACCGTTCCGGCGCAGGCGCCATCGTTGGCGGTTTTGGTGACGGGCGCAAGGCGGCCACTTGTTTGCTCTCCCGGCGCTGACGCTCAGCCGCTAAACGAGCCGTCGCTTCGCGTTTCGCACGGAGCGAATCGAGTTGGTTCACTAGATCACGCAGCGACGCCGCTTGTTTCGACAAATTCATGGTCTGCCGGGTGGCGCGCTCAGTCTCCGAGACTGTGCGGCGGCGCATTCGCGATTTGCGGCCAAGCAACCGTTGCAACACCACGCGCTGGCCTTCCAGCTTGGTCATTTCTTGGTCGAATTCCCGGCGTCGACCTTCCGCTTCGCGGCGCGCCGCTACTAGCGCATCAAGATCATCGCGCAGGTCCTTCGCCTGCTCTTCAAGGCGCGGCAACGTGGCCCGCAGCAAGATTGCGCTGCGGACCATGTCGGCTGGCGGCACGGGTTGCGCGACCAAGGACTCCGGCGGATTTCGGGCCATTCGCTGCAGGGCCGACAAGACCACGCCCAATTGGCGGCGCCGGCGTTTGAAAGTTTCGCGAATGCGCACCTGGTTGGCGTTCAGGGTTTCAATTCGATCGGTAATTTCCGCTAAGCGGGTTTCCTGATGCTGGATGACGCGGGCGGCGGCGACGAGGTCGTCTCGAATGCGGACAATGTCTTGCTCTAGTCCCGCGGCCTTGTCCTGGAGCGTCTTGGCCTTCTCGCGGGCTTTCTGAAGCGCCTTCTGGGTCTGCTGGAGCTTATCCGTGGTGACGTTTGACGGCGCCGCTCCCGGTGTTTGCGCCAGGCAGGGCGACGCCATTAGCGTGATCGACAAGCCCAACGTAATAGTCAGCGTGGCGCGGTATAGAATCGAACGCGCCCCGATCCCCATCCTAATGAGCTGCCTCGCTGCGCGGCCCTTCCATAGCGCCATCCGATGGTATCAAGGATATCCCCGTCATTTCTTCGGGTTGCGCAAGATTAAGGAGTTCAAGAATCGTTGGCGCCACGTCGCTTAAGCGCCCATCCGTGAGGGTCGTCACCCTACTCGGGCCGTTCAACATAACAATGGGGACGTCGTTCAAAGTGTGTTGGGTATGGGGGGCTCCCGTCACAGCATCAATCATCTCCTCACAATTTCCGTGGTCCGCGGTGACCAACATGATGCCACCAGCCGTCGCAATGGCTTCCTCAAGGCGGCCAAGGCTTTGATCAACCGTTTCGGCAGCAATTTTCGCGGCATCCAATATACCCGTATGGCCAACCATATCTCCGTTGGCGTAGTTCACCACAATGAGGTCATAGACCCCCGTCGAAATGGCCGAGACCAAGTTATCGGTCACCTCCGGCGCCGACATCTCCGGTTGCAAGTCATAGGTGGCGACTTTCGGGGACGGAACAAGGATGCGGTCTTCGCCTCTGAATTCGTCCTCTCGCCCGCCATTCAGGAAAAACGTGACATGGGCATACTTCTCCGTCTCGGCGATGCGGAGCTGTTTGAGACCCGCTTCGGCCACCACCTCACCCAAAATGCCGCCCAAAGCCAGCGGGGCAAACAAGACGTCGAAGAACGCATTCAGCTCCTTGGAATATTCAACCATGCCGGTGCGCACGGCAAAGGATCGCACCTCATCGCGCGCAAAGCCGTCGAATTCCGGATCAGCCAGAGCGGCTAGAATCTCCCGGGCCCGATCAGCACGGAAATTCGCCATCAGCAATCCGTCGCCATCGGCCATACCGACATAATCACCGATCACCGTCGGCAGCATGAATTCGTCGCCCAGGTTCCCGGCATAACTCGCACCAATGGCAGACAGCGGATCAACGGCTTTCGCGCCATCGGCGCCGACCATGACGTTGTAGGCTTGGCTGACGCGGTCCCATCGGTTGTCCCGGTCCATGGCGTAATAACGGCCCGATACGGTCGCCACACGGACATCTTCAAGCGTGGCAATATCGTCAAGGAAGCTGGACATAAAACCGTGTCCGGCCTTTGGCGGCGTATCGCGACCATCCAGAAAGGCATGAATGCGTACGGGAACGCCTGACGCAGATATGGTCGCGGCCAGGGCGGCCATGTGATCTTGATGGCAATGCACGCCGCCGGGCGACAGCAAACCAAGGAGATGGCAGGTCCCACCAGTCTCACGCAACGTATCTACGTGGCGGGCCAATGTGGGGTGCGCGGCGAGGGTGCCATCGGCTACGGCCGCATTAATCCGCGGGAGGTCCTGCATGACAATGCGCCCGGCGCCCAGGCTCGTGTGTCCCACCTCGGAGTTCCCCATCTGGCCTTCGGGCAGGCCAACATGCAGGGCGCAGGACTTCAGATGAGCCATGGGCGCTTCGCGAATGTAGCGGTCCCAATTAGGCGTGACAGCCAATGCAATAGCGTTGTTGGCAGCAACGTCCCGCGCACCCCATCCATCGAGGATACACAACATCACGGGTCTTGGAACGGTGCGAGGAACGTACGAATCAGCCATTCGCTTAGTATAGGCGAAATCAGCTGAAAAAAAACAGGCGAACCTCACTCCAAATGCCGTGTGCAACACCTAGATAATGGCGTGGCGAACCTTTGCCGAGACCCATTCGCTGAAGATGACGGTCACTATGATGACCAGCAGAATCACGCTCACCTGTGTCCAGGCCAGATTGGCGATGGAGGAACTCAAGTGCAAGCCGATTCCACCGGCCCCAACAAGGCCGAGGATCGTCGATTCACGAATATTGATGTCCCAGCGAAAAACGGAGATGCCCGCAAATGCCGGCAACACCTGAGGAACGATTCCGTAGGCGAGAACTTGCGGACCTCGGGCGCCCGTAGCAGTCACAGCCTCGACCTGGTTTTCATCAATTTCTTCGATCGCCTCGTAAAGGAGCTTCGCGCAAAAACCGATGGAGCGCAGCCCGATGGCGATGATACCAGCAAACACGCCGGGCCCGACGATAGCGACCAGGATCAACGCCCAGATCAGAGAGTTGATGGACCGCGACGAAACAATGATAAACAGCGCTACGGGTCGGACAAAGGTCACGCTAGGTGTTGTATTACGCGCCGCGCAAAACGCCGTGGGCACCGCTAGAACGAGTGCCATTAGTGTTCCCAAAGTGGCAATATTGATGGTGTCCCATATGGCCCGCCACAGCGCATTGATATAGCCCCATTTCGGTGGCACCATTCGCGACGCCATGTCGCCAGCCTGCCGTGGCGCATCCC
>CAZNWX010000252.1:0-3973 GCA_964576415.1 uncultured Magnetovibrio sp.
GATGACATTGGTTGCGGTGGTCATTTCGGCGAGCTAGCCGCCATTGACGGCCAGCCGCGATCCGCGAGTGTAATGGCGCTGACCCATTGCTCTGT
Source organism: uncultured Magnetovibrio sp. (assembly GCA_964576415.1). GTDB lineage: Bacteria > Pseudomonadota > Alphaproteobacteria > Rhodospirillales > Casp-alpha2 > UBA3470. The sequence continues at coordinate 96 of CAZNWX010000252.1, forward strand.
CGCGATCATGCCACAGGAACGGTTTCTTGATCTTGTTGACCAGAACCCAAGCGTCGCCCTGAAAGTCATGCGCGGGCTTGCGTCAATTATCCGAAATTCGACTGAGCGGATTATGGATTTGAGTACCTTGGCGGCGAACAACCGCGTGCTGGCCGATTTGCTTCGCCAGGCCTTGAATAATCTCATTGGCGACAACTCGGCCTCAATCTCGCCAATTCCGGTCCACGCCGATATTGCCAGTCGGGTCAGTACAACGCGCGAAACGGTTGCGCGCGTGATGAATGAGTTGGCGCGACAAGGCATTGTCGAACGACAAAAGAATGTATTCGTCGTCCAGGACGTTAACCGTCTCCAGGAGATGATCGAGGAAGTCCGGGGCGAATAGAGGCTATTTCTCACATCGCCAGCGATTTCTGACCCTAAATCGTATACATCGCGTTCAATTGACTTGGCTCATCTAGTGTAACAACCTGCCAAGAATTCGTCGCAGATTACATCGGTCGGCGAAAAGGGAATGTTTGGCTGTAGTGATGGGCAATCATCTGTCGACGAGCCTCAGGCAGCAGGGGGCAGCGTAAAACATGGCAAAAAAAATTCTGATTGTTGAGGACAATGATCTCCATATGAAGCTGTTCAACGATCTGCTACAAGCCCACGGTTATGAAACCCTGCAGACCATGGACGGACGTCACGTGTTGAAGTTGGCGCGGGAGAATCGGCCGGACTTGATCCTGTTGGATATCCGGCTTCCCGAGATTTCCGGGCTGGAGGTGACAAAGATGCTGAAGACGGATGACGACCTTAAAGATATTCCTGTCGTCGCGGTTACTGCCTTCGCCATGAAAGGTGATGAAGAACAGATTCGCAAAGGCGGTTGTGAAGGTTACATAGCTAAACCGATTTCCGTACCCACATTTCTAGCCACGATCGAAAAATTCCTCGACTGAGTATGCGTCATAATGGCAGCCAACCAATAAACCTCAACAACCGACCTTTTTGTACGCACGTACAAATCGCGCGAAGCTTTATTTGATCTTCGCTTCTTTGAACATCACGTGTTTGCGCGCAACGGGGTCGTATTTTCGGAATTCCATTTTCTCAGTCAAATTCCGTGGATTTTTCTTGGTCACGTAGTAGTAACCGGTACCCGCTGTGCTCTCGAGCTTGATCAGAATTGTCGCTGGCTTCGCCATAGTTTCGCTCCCACGGAGAAGAGAAGGTGCATTCAGCGGCGCAAGATACAGCGTGAGACGAGGCTGTCAAGCGACGGTGGTTCTATTTCCAGGCCTGACTTTCCCGACCGGTCAGTTCGATAGCTTGGGCATAGAGACGGGGTTTAGAGAGAATCAATTCCGCGATACGTCGCTCCACTGCAGATTTGCGGCGCTCCGACGCGCAAGCTTGGCGCAACGCCTTACGCGATTCCTTTTCATCGATCAGAGATCGACGCCAAGACGCATAGGCCGCCTGGATTTCAGGTTTGTTTCGTTCGAACCGGTCCAGGGCAGCCCGAGGGCCGCCCGAGAGGCCGCTGGTACAGACGGCGGGCCGAACGCCCAATCCATGCAGGGCATAACCCGAAGGCGTGATGAAACGGGACCAGGTTAGGGCCACCTCCCCGTCGTTGGGGAGGCGGACGACCGTTTGAACCGTGCCCTTGCCAAACGAAGACGTGCCGACCACAACGGCACGGCGGCGATCTTGCAGCGCCGCTGCGACAATTTCTGATGCGGACGCCGATTTTCCGTCCACAAGCACAACGATGGGAAGGCCTTCGGCCAGGTCTCGCCCTCCGGCCTCGTAGTGATGCAAGCTATCCGGATGCCGCCCGCGGGTGGAAACAATTTGCCCATGGGTCAACAGGAGATCTGCCACCTTGACGGACTGTTTCAAAAGTCCTCCGGGATTGCCGCGAAGATCGACGATCAAGCCCTTGAGGTCATTGTCGGCCATTCGGCTTACCTTCCGCAGGGCTTTGGCGACGCCTTCCGCCGTCGCCTGGTTGAAACTGCTGATCTTTATGTATCCGATATTTTTATCCACTTGGGTGGTTACCGTGTTCGGAACTATAAGTTGGCGGGCAATGGTGAAGTCGAAATGTTGGTCTTTCGAAGTCCTGTAGATACGGACACTGACATCTGAGTGGGCTGGACCGCGAAGATGATTGACCAAGTCGCGTAATTTTGTGCGGTGGACGTCCGTATCGTCGATGCGGATAATTTCGTCACCAACCTTAATGCCCGCCCGTTCGGCAGGTGTGTTACTTCGGACCTTAATGACTACGGGGTTGCCGTTTACCATCTTGATTCGAATGCCGATTCCGCCAAACCCCTCGCGCCGTGCCCGATTGCCTTTGGCTTCGGCGGCGCCTGCATAACGTGAAAAGACGTCGAGGTCGGCGAGTACGCCATCGAAAACGGCCTCGTATATCTTCTCGTCCCCTGCGCTGTTGAGAAGTGATGATTGCCGGCGGGCTGTTTGTTCAAAATTTGCTGTGATCGTTCCCCAGCCTCGCGCATCCATCGCGTCAGGCGCTCTGGCCGATGCGATTTCCTGGCCAGCGAGTAAGAGCCTTACATTGTCGTCGCGGCGTTCCGCTTGAAGGGAGGGATCAATCGATGTAAGGCCCTCAAGGCCGCCAACGGCGATATCATCGACCTGAAGTGGACGGATGTATTTTTCGGAAATGTTTCGAAACCCTGCGGTGTAGACCTCAACATGGCGGGTGAGGTTTGTCGTCGAAACGGGTTCGGGCTTCGGTGCCTGTGGCCCCGTGCAGCCAGCCAGGGTGACTGCCAGAGTACCTACCCAAACAGAAAACCTCATTCGCGAGCCTAATATCATGGCTCAATTGTCTATCAAATAATCAGAAAGGTCACCCGATTACTCGCAGGAATCGCGAGGGCAGGCATTCAAGAACGTCGGCGGCCGCGCCGTCGTTTTGGGCCGCGGCGACGACCCGAGACGTGATTTGTTCCGCGTTCTGGTCGATTGGGCATCGCCGTTTGCTCGCCGCCCACCAAGGTCATTATAAGCCCACCTGTCAATGGCAAGGCTTCTTCCAGTCGAACCTCCAATTCTTGTCCCAGGCCAAATACCAGGCCATGAGAGGTTCCCGTGAGGGTGTGAAGGATAGGGTCGTGATCATAATAGTCGTTCGGCAGCGTCCGAATGGGAACTAAGCCGTCGGCGCCGGTCTCTTTCAGCGTGACGAAAAGTCCGGCGCGACTGACGCCGTTGACGCGGGCTGCAAATTCCGCCCCGATTTGATCGGTCAGATAGAGCGCCGTAAATCGGTCGACGGCGTCGCGCTCCGCCTTCGCTGCCCGACGTTCCGTTGCTGAGATGTGGCCTGCCAGATCCTCGAAGTCTTCTCCGTGGTTGTCGAGGCCCCCTGCGCCTAGCTTCAATCCGCTTACAAGAGCCCGGTGTACCAACAAGTCGGCGTAGCGGCGGATTGGCGAAGTAAAGTGGGCGTAACGGCGCAGGGCGAGACCGAAGTGACTGATATTGTGTGGACTGTATTCGGCTTGGGCCTGACTGCGCAGGATCATCTGGTTCACCATGTGCGCCTCGGGCTCTCCGACAACCGAACTCAGGATTTGATTGAATAGCCTCGGCTGTGGGACTTGGCCTTTGGCGAATTGCAGATCAAGCGAGTACAAAAACTGGTTTAAGGCGTCGGCTTTTTCCTTCGAAGGCCGATCATGGATGCGATACATACAAGGCTGGCGTTGTTTTTCCAGAGTCTCCGCGGCCGCCACGTTGGCGGTGATCATGAATTCTTCGATGAGCCGGTGACTATCCAAGCGCTCGCGTTCAATGATGGCGCGCACCGTGCCGTCATCAGCCATCTCGATGTTTCGCTCAGGGATATC
>CAZNWX010000253.1:0-3965 GCA_964576415.1 uncultured Magnetovibrio sp.
CAAGGAGAACACTGAATACCAGCTCTGGATGACACGCCGTTTTGTCCGGATCATGTGGCGCACGCTTATTCAGATCATGGAGCGCGATCCCAATCTGGCCAAGGACTGGGCACCCGAGGACCGAGTAACCGAGGATCGAGTACCGAAGGACCGGGCACCGAAGGACCAGGTACCGAAGGACCAGGTACCCGAGGTGAAAGACGCTATCATGGCGATGCAACATCAAGAATCGGTTCAGAACAGCGATTTTTCCCAGAAACACGCCAAAGGCAACGTCAACCTCATGGCAAACACGGGCGCCTTGCTAGTAATCGGCTGTCAGGTCAAACCGATGAACGAAGACCGGACCCGCATTAATTTTAAGACCGATAAGGGCACTGGCATTGAGTTCTTTCTTAATAAGAAGCTCTTACATGCGCTGTGTCATATGATAATTAAATCCGCTCAGAGGGCCCAATGGGATCTTGACCTTGCTGTGGGCGACCCCAATGTGATAGTGCCGGCCGATGCCACCCAAATCCATTGACTTAGTCATCGAGCTTCGTCACAGGCGCTGAGCCGAAATGGCACTGATAGCACTGATAAAGCGTGTTTTAGCGTCGCAGTGTTACCCTGATGAGGCGACGAAGGTATTCAGCATATCGCGTTGGCGTCTGGCGACCTGTTGGCCAGTTAGGACATGTTGAAGGCCAACGGTCTGAAATTCATGACGCTGCTGCTGCCCCACCTAGTAAGAAGCCACTGGAAGACCGTATGCCGGGCCATGGTAAGCCAATTGGCGAACTACTGGTCCCGGGCATCTTGCTCGATGAGCCCATAACCGACGGCGATGCGCAGCCCTAATTGCAAATCTTCTCTTAGAACCTGCTGTGTTCCGTGTTCTTCGAATTTATCCACCGTAAGCGTAACGACGGTTTTGGCAGAGGCAACTTCAAGGTCTTGTTCGGATCCATGTAGCGTGATCAGGTACATCGCGGCGTCATCGACACGGTCGCCGGCTGAGGAGAGAGCGATGAATATCAAAAAAATCCACCACGTGGCCTATCGCTGCCGCGACGCCAAGGAGACCGTCGAATGGTACCACAAGCATCTGGACATGGATTTCATCCTGGCCATTGGTGAGAACGAGGTTCCCTCTACCAAGGAGCCCAACCCCTACATGCATGTCTTTCTGGATGCCGGTGGCGGCAATGTGCTCGCCTTTTTCGAGATTCCCAACAGTCCGGAAATGGGCAAAGACCCGAACACGCCAGACTGGGTTCAACACATTGCCTTCGAGGTAGACAGCGTAGAGATCTTAGAAAAAGCAAAGACCCGGTTGCAAGAAGCCGGTATCGACGTCATTGGCGTCACCAACCACACTATTTTCAAGTCCATCTACTTCTTCGACCCGAACGGGCATCGGCTTGAACTGTCCGCCAACACCAAAACGGCGGAAATGGATCGCATGCTCGATGAAGTAAAATGGGAGATGCTGAACGAATGGGCGGCGACGAAGCGCGCACCTGAACATGCCAAATGGATGCACGACGGCACGTATGACTGATGCTACGCACGACCCGTCGTTGAAGAGCTGGGTGGAAACCGCCAATGATCCTAAGTGTGACTTCGCCGTTCAAAATCTGCCGTTTGGCGTGTTTTCGACGGCGATTTCTCCGATAGAGCGGATCGGAACCGCCATCGGTGATCAAATTGTCGACCTGTCCATCCTGGTTGACGCGGGTCTTCTATCCGGCGTTGTAAACATCTTCGACCAATCCAGCCTCAATGCGTTCATGGCGATGGGTCCGGCCAGATGGAAGGATATCAGGACCCGATTGTCCGCATTGTTAAGCGGGACCGACCCCGCGCTGCGTGACAACGCTGCGCTATGCGACCGGGCCTTTGTGGCCCAGGACGACGCCACGCTACACTTGCCCATCCAGGTGACGGAGTTCACGGACTTCTATGCATCTCGGGAACACGCGACCAACGTCGGCCGCATGTTTCGAGATCCCGACAAGGCCTTAATGCCGAACTGGCTTCACATGCCCGTCGGTTATAATGGCCGCGCTAGCACGGTTGTGGTCAGCGGCACCGATATCATCCGGCCGTCGGGCCAGGTGAGGTTGCCGGATGCTGACGCACCTGTGTTTCAGGCATCCGCGAAGCTGGATATCGAGTTGGAAATGGGCGCCATCGTCGGCACCCCCAACGCCATGGGCTCGCGCATCAGCCCAGACGAAGCGGAAGACATGATCTTCGGCTACGTCTTACTGAACGACTGGAGCGCCCGAGACATTCAGATTTGGGAGTATCAACCCTTGGGCCCGTTCCAGGCAAAAGCCTTCGCCACCACGATTTCGCCGTGGGTGGTGACAAGCGACGCGCTGGCGCCGTTCCAAACCAACGGCCCGAATCAAGACCCCGCGCCCCTTCCCTACCTGCGTCAGGATGGCTTGCGGAATGTCGATCTCAACCTCGAAGTGACTATTCAGACCGAAACACAAGCCAACGCAACGGTGATCAGTCGAACCAACTTCAAGCACATGTATTGGTCCGCGGCCCAACAACTGACCCATCACGCTGTCAGCGGATGCGCCATGCGGACGGGCGACTTGTTCGGCTCCGGGACAATCAGCGGGCCGACCGCAGATTCCTGTGGTTGTCTGCTGGAGCTCACTTGGAACGGCCGCGATCCACTGGACCTGGGCGGCGGAATCACAAGAACGTTCATCGAAGATGGTGATACGCTGACGTTGCACGGCTGGTGTCAGGGCAAAAGGTACCGGGTCGGTTTCGGCAGCGCCGTTGGCACCATCCGGCCAGCTATCTAGCTCAAGCGGAAGCGATTTTCGCCAACTCGCCAATCAGATAGCGAACGCCGTTTAGACGATCCTCCGGCGTCTTCCATTGCCGCATGTAAACCAGCTTATGATCAGGACGCAGTTTCGCCGTACCGGCTTGCTGGGCAAAGAATTCAACGAGGCCCGCAGGATTGGCGAAGTCGTCGTTGCGGAAGCAGACCACCGCACCTTTGGGCCCGGCATCAACCTGCTCCACGCCGGCTTCCTTGCACCGGCCTTTCAAGGTGACCACCTGCAGTAAGTTCTCAGCCTCCTCCGGCAGGGTGCCGAAGCGGTCGATGAGTTCGGCGGCAAAGGCGTCAATTTCCTCACGCGTCGTCAGATAGGCGAGCCGGCGATACAACCCCATGCGGACACTAAGGTCAGCGACATAGGTGTCGGGGATGAGGACCGGTAATCCGACGGTGATTTGCGGGCTCCACTCAGAATCAGGCGCCGTCTCGCCTTCCAGACTGCGCGCTTCGGCAACTGCTTCTTCCAACATTTGTTGATAGAGCTCGGCGCCAACCTCGCGGATGTGGCCGGACTGCTCCTCGCCCAAGAGGTTTCCGGCGCCCCGGATATCCAGATCATGGCTCGCCAACGAAAACCCGGCGCCCAGGCTATCCAACGTCTGCATAACTTCCAGGCGCCGTTCCGCTGTCTTCGTTAGACGTTGGCGGGGCGGCAGCGTCAAGTAGGCATATGCCCGAATTTTTGATCGCCCAACGCGACCGCGAAGCTGATACAACTGGCCCAGGCCGAACATATCCGCGCGATGAATTATGATGGTGTTGACGCTCGGCATGTCGAGGCCGGACTCGATGATATTGGTCGACAACAACACATCGAAGGCCCCGTCATCAAAGGCGGCAATGGTTCTCTCCAGATCCTTGGTCGCCATTCGCCCGTGCGCGACACCAAAGCTCAATTCGGGCATCAGTTCTTTCAGGCGTTCCTCCAACTGGGGAATGTAGGCGACGCGCGGACAAACATAATAGCTTTGACCGCCCCGATATTTTTCACGCAGCAGAGCCTCACGGATAACCACCGGGTCAAAGGGCAAAATGAACGTGCGCACCGCCAACCTGTCGACGGGAGGCGTCGCAATCAAGCTCATTTCGCGAATGCCAGTTAATG
>CAZNWX010000254.1:0-1417 GCA_964576415.1 uncultured Magnetovibrio sp.
GGCCTATACTGGAGAATGAGGGGTTGCCGGTAGGGGCAGTCCTGGGCGCTCAAGGCCAACGTGCTTTCCAGATCACTGTCACTGGAGAAGAGGGGCACGCCGGCACTCTGCCCATGAATCTCCGCAAGGACGCGTTTCTGGGCGCGGCTCGCATGGCCGATGCGCTGAACGCGGTGGCCTTCAACCACGAGCACTGGCCGGTCATCACGGTGGGTCACGTGCGGGTGCGACCGAACTCCCGCAACACCATCCCCGGCCAAACGGTTTTCACTATCGACAGTCGCCATCCTGACGCGGACACCCTGGCCGCCGTGAAGGCGGAGATGATCGCCGTCTGCGAAGGCATTGCCGCCAATATGGGCCTGGATTTGGACGTCTTGGAAACCAATTACTCCGCGGTAGCCACGTTCGACGCGGAACTCGTGCAATCCATCCGTGAAGCAGCTGCGCGCTGGGGTTTGCCGTGCCGGGACATGTTCTCGGGCGCTGGTCATGACGCCTGCAAGATCGCAGAGGTTGCGCCGACGGCGATGATCTTCGTGCCGTGCAAGGATGGCGTCAGCCACACGGAACGCGAAGACGCGACGCCAGAGGATCTGGCCGCGGGCACCCAGGTCCTGGCGCAGGTGATGTTGGACGCGGCGGAGGTGGTTTAGGTGTTGGGAGCCCTCTGGTCGTCCAGTTCGTGCATAGGGTCCTGAAGGTAGTCGTGACCCTTGAGTTTCCAGCCCGCATCCGGGGTTGCGCCGGCGATTCGTTTATAGTTATGGCAAAGCCCTATAAGCTGGCCAGTGACGGTGGCGACACGGTGTTGTCGCTTCGTCAGCGGCGTCTAGCCGCGGCGTGCTAGGCGCCGATCCGCGCGGCCACGGCCAGTATCCGCTGCATTTCGCGGAGCACCGGTTTTTCAATCAGCTTGCCGTCGATGACGACGAGGCCCGTGTCGGCTTCTGCAAAGGCCGCTGTCACCCGTTTGGCGTGAGCGACCTTCTCGGCGCTTGGGGTGAAGACGTCGTTTAGAATAGCAATCTGTTTCGGGTGGATTGCGCCCTTTCCACTAAAGCCCAGGTCCCGTACCAGTTCCGCTTCCCGGGTCATACCGTTCGGGTCCTCCAAATCAAGGAATGGCACATCGATGGCGTCGATGCCGACCCCAGCGGCGGCGTGGACCACGCGGGAACGCGCGTAGAGCAGGGGTTCCCAATCATTCTGGCAGCGCAGCTCCGCCGCCATGTCGACGCCGCCGAAGAACAAGGCGTCGATGCGCGGGCTAGATCGAGCGATGTCATGGACCGCTTCTAGGCCTGCATTAGTTTCGATAATGATGTGAAGCCGCGTTTCGTGTCCGCGCTCTGTTAGGAGGTCATCAAGCCAGATCACTTCATCCGGAGTCATGACCTTCGGCAGCATGAGCGCC
>CAZNWX010000254.1:1427-3963 GCA_964576415.1 uncultured Magnetovibrio sp.
AAGATAAAGTTGTCACCGTCGCGGATTTCTACACAAGTGGTGTTGCCGCCATAGTCGCGCGCATGAGCGCCGGTGGCGGAGTATCCGTATTAAGGACCGCCTGCACATCTTTGATGCCGAAGGCCGATCGCAGGCAGTTGACGCGGACAATGCGTTCGACGTTGTCGTCGGCCTGGGGTTCGGCGAACAGCGTCAACGCGTTGGCGCGCGCCGCTTCCTTGTCTTTCGGCGCGATGCCGTCCTCCAACTCGACACAGACGATATCGGCGCCGGACGCGAGCGCTTTCGGATACATCTCGGGTTTCAGGCCCGGCGCGAAGATGAAACTGCGGCGGGGCACGATAGGACAATCAAAAGGCATTAGGATCTCTTTGGTAACGGGTGCGTGGTTGCAACGGTTGCATGATGCGCCGCCCTAGCGGGAAACCTCAAGAGTCAATTGACCCTTGAACGGACCTGTGATCCGATCATTTCGGGAAGGTGTTTGGAAGGTGATACCCCATGCGGTGACTCGGTACGAATACGATGGTTCTGGCGCTCGCGGCCCCCAATGGGTGCATTGCCGACAAGGACGGCTGGAAGGGGCGCCCACTGGACAGGTGGTTTCCGCCGAGATGAACAATGGTTGCATCGACAATAAAGCGAATTGTGTCTTTGTCGGCGGTGCTATTGGTGTGGGTGCCTGTCAGGGTGGCGACGTTATCTGGGTTCCGGGCGTGTATGGAGCGTGTTTTCGGGTGTCGGATGTGGATTACGAACCGTCAGTCAGGCGAATGCCTCAGACTTAGGTTCATCAAACAATAAGGAAAAGGGAGAGACCGCATGGCGACGGACAAGTTGGGATTGGAGTTCACGGCGGCGCTTCCGGAAACGGTTGGAGCCTTCAACAACGCCATGGACGATTACATGCTATTCACCGGTGAACCGGTGGGTAAGCTATTGGCGACTGCCGAGGTCGACCCTGATTTCGCTATGGGCTATTGCTTATCCGGTTGTTTGCGCCTCTTTGGTGGCGTCAGTTCGGCGCATCCTCGGGTGAGCCTTGAGCTGCGCGCCGCCCAGGCCCGCAAACCGCGCGTGACGCTTCGTGAAAAGGCGCATATTGACGCCTTTGCTACGGCGACGTCCGGCGAAATGACGGCGGCGGGGGAGAAATGGGACGCCATTCTTGCGGAGTATCCACACGACATGATGGCTGCCAAATGCGCCCACGAGGCCTATTATCTGGTCGGCGAATCAGAACGCATGCGCGATTCCGTTGTCGCGGCCCTGCCGCACTGGGATGAGAAAATGCCCTATTTCGGCTATCTCCTGGGTATGGGCGCGTTCGGCTTGGAGGAATCGGGCGATTACCGCGATGCCGAGGACATGGGCCGCCGCGCCATTGACATTGAACCCTTGGATTGTTGGGGCGTCCATGCCGTAGCGCACGTGCTACAAATGGAAGGGCGTTACGAAGAAGGCATTGCGTTCCTTGACGGCACTAACAGCGACTGGGATCAGGCGAAATGGCTTCGTGGCCATTTGTGGTGGCACCTTTGCCTGCCGCTCATCGAAACGGGTCAGATGGACCGGGTGATGGCGATCTACGATCGCCACGTCTCCGACTGTGACAAGGACATGGTGACGCGGTTGAACGACTGTACGTCCTTATTGTGGCGTCTTGAGCTGGCCGGTGTCGATGTGGGGGACCGGTGGGATAGCCTAGTGGACATGTGGGTTTATCACATGGATGAACATGCCTTCGGCTTCGCCGACGCACACCTGGCGATGACCCTTATCTCGGCCGGTGGCGAGAAGAAGCTGGGGCGCTTCCTTGAGAGCCAGCACGCCTACATCGAGGGCCAGACCTGCACCAACAGCAAGATTATCGACACCGTGGGCCGCGACGTCTGCCTTGGCGTCATCGCCTTTGGCCGAGGCGAATACGAAACGGCGGCGGCGCATCTGGGCGGGGTTATGGACGACACCCATCGAATCGGCGGGTCAAACGCACAACGTGATCTGTTTCGACTGACCTACGAAGCGGCGGTGGTGAAGACCGAGGCCCGCGCGGCGTCCTAGATTCTTTACAAAAATGATAACGGTCCCGGCGTTTCCGGCCTTTGATGCGGCGCAGGCGGGCAATGCAACGCCGATCAGGATGAGTATGGGCAATTGGGCCATAAGGGCACCATACCTGAATATGGGTGGTTCAGCTTTCGAACAAGGATGAGGGAACTGGTGAACTTAGGGTCACAGGTTTGGACGGTACAAAAAAGTCCAGGGCTTGTGATCCGAAGCATTAACGCCTAGGTAAACTACATGTATCCCCCGGTTCAACGAGCAATTCTTCCCCTGTGCCTGGAAGCTTGTTGCATCGCGCGTCGCCCAACCGGCCCTCCCCCCTGACCGGTTGGGGGCTTTCCTGTCGCCTTGCCAAATAATCAGTTGTTTCAGATTATTGATGCCATGTCCGTGCGCTAATAGGAGATGTGCGGGAACTGAGCCTGCTACTTCAGTATTTCACTTAGGTACTGATGGTTTTGGGTGTTGC
>CAZNWX010000255.1:0-3960 GCA_964576415.1 uncultured Magnetovibrio sp.
CAAAACTGCGGGTTAGGCAGCGTCGGGACGGCTCCGCACAATCTCTTTCAGGACATCGTCGACCCGGTCAACAAGAGCATCGCAGACCGCCTCGTCATGGGCCAATGACAGGTAGAGTTTGGTTCCCATGGGGTTCAGAAAGACCCCGCGGTCAAAGAGCCCAAGCATCAGAGCCCGACCCATAGCCGGATCAGCCTTACGGGTTGTACGATAGTCGTAGACGGGTTCTGGCGAGAACACCACCTGACCCAACGGACCGTCGCCAATCACCTGCGCGGGAACGTCACGCGCCCGAAGCACTTTCGTCAGTCCAGCGCGCAGATACTGGCCCAGTTCATGAAGGCGGGTGTAGGCTCCAGGTTCTCGGAACACAGAAAGAGCGGCATTCGCCGCCGCCGTGGAGATCGGGTTGCCTCCCAAGGTCGAGGCCATCCACACATAATCATCGCCGCCGATCCGGTGTTCGCTGACCCACTCCATAATATCCGCCCGGCCGGCGAAAACGCCGATAGGATAACCGCCGCCCAATGCCTTTCCATAGGCGACCAGGTCTGGAAACACGCCGTAGTATTCCTGGGCGCCGCCGTAGGCCAGACGGAACCCGGTAACGACCTCGTCAAAGATCAACAGCGCGCCGGCCTCCGTCGCGGCGGCGCGTACACCTTCCAGGAACCCCGGCTTTGGCGGGGTGCAGCGCTGTAGCGGCTCGATAATGATACCCGCCAAGTCCGCTGCGTTGTCGCTGACGATTTCCCTCACCGCTTTTAGATCGTTATAGGGCGCCACCAGAAGGTAATCCCGCATGGCCGGAGTACCGGCGCTGGTCAACTCGGGCGCCGGATAGGCGGCCGGGCCTTCCGGGAACAGACTGGTGACGCCAGCCTCGTTGGCGCCGTGATAGGCACCTTCAAACTTGAGGATCTTTGACCGGCCGGTCACCGCCCGGGCCAGGCGCTGGCAATACATGGTGGCTTCCGTCCCGGATGCGCAGAACCGCAACCGTTCGGCAGCTGGCGCAATGCGCTGAATCTCTGCCGCCACGGCCAGGGCATGGGTATTCAAATAGGCGAAGTTCGAACCCTGTGCCGCCTGGTCGGTGACCGCGCGTACGACGGCGGGGTGTGCGTGCCCTACCAGGCAAGAGCCCCAGGCCATTGAGAAATCAAGGTATTCGCAACCCACCGTGTCCGTGAGCCGGCAGCCCAGCCCTGAACGCATGGTTACCAGCCGGTCCGGTGGCAATCTGTATTCACCATTGGCGATCCCTGCGGGGAAAATATCTGTTGGTTTTGGAGTGCTCGACATGGCCTCGGGTTCGTGATCACTTCGCTGTGGGCTGATTGTGTTGATTCGATGTTCTGAAAATAAAGCTATAATTATTAAGAGATTTTATAAAATATTTTATACTACGATTAACGCGATCTAACTTCGCACTTTCCATTCAGTCGCCACGCGCGGCAGCTTCTTGGGCGCCGCCGCCTAGGTGAGATTAACCCAGCCGGCGATCACTATTCAAGTTCGGAACCTGGAGAAGATCTGCGGTTTTAATCTTGTTTGAGTGGTCCGGCGACGGTCGCCGCGTGGGCACGATCAGCCGATTAGATCCGCGCTCTCCACCCACCACGCCGGGGACTTTGACCTAATCTCCCCGGCTGCCCGATCGGCTTGATCTCGTGTTTTGAAGAGGCCAAAGCATGTTGCGCCACTGCCCGACATCCGCGCCAGCAAGCAATCCTCGGTCGCTTCCAGCGTATCGATCACGTCGCCAATAACCGGCGCTGTGTCCATCGCGGGCACCCACAGGTCGTTACCGCGCTGCGCCAACTGGTCGACGAAATCCGCAACATCATCCGTCTCATCCAGGTCCGGCGACGTTAGCGAATACGGCCTTCGGCGTGCCTTGAACACGGTCGGGGTTGAGACTGCGACCCCGGGATTGACCAAAACCAAGTACGCCGACGGCAAGGCCGGCCCTGGTTTGATCCGTTCCCCAATGCCCCGTATGTAGGCGCTTCGACCAAACAGGCAGACCGGCACATCAGCCCCTAGGGTTAAGGCCAAGCCAGACAGATCATGGGTAGCCGGATGCACACCCCACAGCCGCACCAAGGCACGCACGGTGGCCGCCGCATCGGCGGACCCACCGCCGATCCCCGACGCGACGGGCAGGTTCTTGGTCAAGGTCATTCGGGCACCGTCGCGGATTTCCGCCGTCGCACGCAAGGCCTCAGCAGCACGCCAAACAAGATTTCCTTCGTCCGCATCCAATCCCTCTTCAAAGAGGCCTTCGATCTCAAGGCTCAGTTCGGGGGCTGGTTCCACTCGCAATCGGTCACCTACGGACGCGAAGGCGACAAGGCTGTCCAGTTCATGATAGCCGTTGTCGCGCCGCCCGGTGACATGTAGATAGAGATTGAGCTTGGCTGGTGCTTCCATCACGATGGCGCTTTCCAGCGGCGCATTCATGCTCATGGGCGCTCAGGTCTTATCAGGATCGTTGGTGCCGCCCGATTCGCTGGGCGCGCCCAAAGGTTTCGCCGGTGGCAGGCCTTCCTTCAGCTTCTTGCGAACACCGACATCAAACTTGGCGTCCGGCTTAAGGCTGAGCGAGCGTTGCCATTGAAAGCGGGCTTCCAGTTCCCTGCCGACCCGCCAATAGGCATCGCCCAGATGATCATTGATAATCGGATCCTCGGGCCGGATCTGGACGGCGCGCTCCAATTCCAAAACGGCCTTCTTGTAATTGCCAAGCCGGTAGTAAACCCAACCCAGGCTATCGATAATGTAGCCGTCATTGGGACGGCGACGCACGGCATTGTGGATCATGTCCAAGGCCCGCTTCAAATGCACGCCCTGATCGATCCAGGAATAGCCTAGGTAGTTCAACACGTAGGGCTGATCCGGTTCGAACTCTAACGCCCGCAAAAAATCATTTTCGGCCTCCGGCCACCGTTTCGCCCGTTCCAGGACGATGCCCCGCGAATAGAGCACACGCCAGTGACGGCGGGTCAGGGTCCCGACCCGCTTGATCGCCTGAGTATAGAAGACGATGGCCTCATCCCAGCGTTCGTGGCGACGCAACAAATCACCGAGGGTGATGAGCGGCTGCGGCGTCGCGGCAAACTCCACCGCCATCCCGTTCAACAACGCGATGGCTGGCTCAACCTGGTCGAGGGCGTTCAGATTGCTGGCGCGGCGGATGTCAGCCGAAAACCGGAAGGGGGATTGTGAGCTGATCGCCAAATAAATCGCGTTGGCCTGTTCGTAGCGACCGTCATCGTCCAAGATATCGGCGACCATCATCTGTGCAATAGGAAACTTCGGCTTCAACCATAGCCCCAAGCGCCCCAAAACCATGGCAGTCTCGCGGGCCCGCTGCTGGCGCAGGGTGTTGGCGATGTTGAAAATTGCCTCCGCGGCGCCGTCGATAGCAGTCGCGACGATGGGGTTTGGCTTGGTCCCCGCATCCAGGCGCGCATAGAGCGGCTCGAGAAGCATGGTTCCCGGGTTCGCCTTGGCGAATGCGTCGTAAAGCGCCCGGGCCTCATTGGCCTTGCCGACCCGCTCCAACAGGTTACCAAGCAAATGGGTAACCCGGAAACTCTGCTGTTCTTGATCCTTTACCAATTTGGCGTAGGCGGTCTCCGCCTCCGTCACCCGACCGGCGTAGTCAAGGATCAGCGCCCTATGCATATCATGGAGACCTTGCGAGCCCTCTTTGCCATCAAGGGCCAGAAGGGTCTTCAAGCCGGCATCCACCTTCCCCGCGCCGACCTGGGTCCAGGCTTCGAGGGCAGGTTTGGTGAATCCGTTCAAACCGTTGGAGGGCTGGCTTTTTAAGCGGGCCGCCTGCTGGTCGGCATCATCGTTCTTAATGGCGTCCACCAAGAGCGCCAAATGGGCAATGGGCGCCTTTGCATTCTCACCCAGCAACCGTTCGGCCAAAGGCAGGGCCTCTTC
>CAZNWX010000256.1:0-653 GCA_964576415.1 uncultured Magnetovibrio sp.
AAGGTAATCAGCGCCGCGGAATCGGTGGACGCCATCAACCCGGACGTCAAGATTATCCGTCACAATGAGCGCATCACCGCGGACAACGCCATGGATATGATCGGTGCCTACGACGTGGTGGCCGACGGCTGCGACAATTTCTCTACCCGGTTCCTTGTCAACGACGTATGCGTGTTCCAGAAGAAGACCTTAATTTCTGCCGCGATTCTGCGGTTCGACGCGCAGTTGGCTACCTACCGCGCGTTCCCCGGCCCAAACGGTGGGGAGGCGGGACCGTGCTACCGTTGCATCTTCCGCGAAGCCCCACCGGACGGCCAGATTTCCAGTTGCGCCGAGGCCGGCGTTATGGGCGCGCTGTGCGGGATGGTGGGTTCGTTCCAGGCGACCGAAGTGATCAAAGAAATCCTTGGCATCGGTGAGAGCATGGCCGGTTCGCTCATTGTCATGGACGGGCTCAGCGCAACTTTTCGCAAGATCGCCGTGAAGCGTGACCCAGACTGTCCCGTCTGCGGCGACAACCCGACAATCACGGACCTCAGCATCCACGCCTGAACCTAACCGAGGTCGATCCCCCGAGACTTTAGCCAGGCTGCGAACCCGTCCCGCTCCGGCAACGACAACTGCCGCGTCACGTTTTCCGACCAGGTGCATTT
>CAZNWX010000256.1:706-1741 GCA_964576415.1 uncultured Magnetovibrio sp.
ACACCGTACTTGCCCGTATGACGCTGCTTGCCCGCGGGAAGCGGGAAGCGGTCATGGTTGCGGTCATCGTAGGCGGTGACCTCGGTGTCCAGACTGCCGTCGTCGTAGCGTTCCTGATGGACGACGATATCCTGGGGCAAGCGCATGGAGACGTATCCGTCCCGCGCCGGCCACCCCACTGGCAAGCCGGCGATGGGAAACACGCCGTCTGGCAGCGTCAGGATAGCCGCGTAGTCCTCGATTCGGTTGCGCACGTAACTGATGGGGCAACATCCCAGGCCCACGCTTTCAGCGGCATTGATGAACATCTGCATCGCCAGCGCCGCATCCACGGTGGCGTTCATGAACGTGTCGGCGTTGTTGTTGGCGTAGTCATGGCTGCGCAGGTTCGCAAGACGGCGAATACGCCGCACGTCGCCCAGGAACGCCAGAAACACGGGCGCGTCGGCGATCCAAGGCATGGATGGGATCAGGTCGGTAATGGCCTTCTGCTTCGCCTTCTCCCGGACCACAATGATGGAATACTGCTGCAGATTGGATTTCGTCGGCGCCGACTGGGCGCAGGCCAAAAGCAGGTTCAACAGCCCCTCGTCCAGGTCACGATCGTCGAATGCTCGGCATACTCGGTGGCCCAGCAGGCCCATGATGGTCTGGTTCAGATATTCAGCTTGAGCGTCAGGCTCCAGGCCGTAGCGGTCCTGGAGCATTTGGGTGAGATCAGGCATGCGACCTCCGGAAAGTCGTTTGTTAGGGCCGGGAGGTTAATTAAAATCACCGGGCTTGTCAGGATACTTCTCCGAGAACGCGATCCGGCGGATTGTGGCCGTCGATGAACGTCTTGATATTGATCAGGACTTTTTCGCCCATGTCGATACGGCCTTCAAAGGTGGCGGAACCCATGTGCGGCAGAAGCACTACGTTATCCAGGGCCACCAGCTTCGGATTGACGGCGGGCTCATGCTCAAACACGTCCAGGCCGGCGCCGCCGATCTCGCTGGCGACCTTCATGACGTCCTCCTGGTAGATCATCACCCC
>CAZNWX010000256.1:1751-3945 GCA_964576415.1 uncultured Magnetovibrio sp.
GGCGTTCTCGTCAATCACTTCGCCGCGCGACGTGTTGACGATCACCGCATGCCCTTGTAACAGCCTTAACCGACGCGCAGATAATAAATGGTAGGTAGCGGGCGTGTGCGGGCAGTTCACGGAGATCACGTCCATACGGGCCAACATCTGGTCCAGGCTTTCCCAGTGGGTGGCCTCCAGTTCCTGCTCGACTTCCTCATGCAGCTTGTGGCGGTTGTGATAATGGATGGAAAGGCCAAACCCCCGGGCCCGGCGGGCCAGGGCCTGGCCGATACGGCCCATGCCGACAATGCCCAGCCGTTTGCCGTAGATGCGGTGCCCCAGCATGCTGGTCGGCGCCCACCCGTGCCAATCGCCGCTTCGGAGCCGGCGCTCGCCCTCGGTCAAACGCCGGGAAACGGCTAGGATCAACCCCATGGTCATGTCGGCCGTATCCTCGGTGAGCACGTCTGGAGTGTTGGTCACGGTGATGCCGCGTTGGCGCGCGGTGGCCAGGTCGATATGGTCGATCCCCGTACCGTAGTTGGCGACCAACTTCAGGTTCTCAGCCGCCTGGGACAAGATCGCGGCGTCGATGCGGTCTGTGACCGTCGGAACAAGAACATCGGCCGTTTTCACAGCCTCGATCAGATCTACCTTGGACATGGCCTCAGCGGTGAGGTTTAGCTGGACGTCGAACAGCTCCATCATCCGCGTTTCAATGGGGTCCGGTAGCTTTCTGGTGACCACGACACGCGGTTTACTTTGCGGCATCCCTTGCCTCCCTTATGATCGCCCTGCAGGCCATAGCAATACCCTCACCCCTTGTCCAGCATCCGTTGGCGACGCCGGGCGAGCACAGTATAATAGACGTGAACCGCCCAGCGATCCCATTCTGGGCAGAATGCATGACAGGACCAAGACAACGTGCGCCGAACGATCTTCCTTTCCCTGATAGCTATCTTTATTGGCCTTTCGACCACGCCAGCAATTGCCCAAACCAAAGGTTCAAGCCTGCCGCTACCCCGCTTCGTCAGCCTTCACGCAACGATAGTCAACATGCGCACCGGGCCGGGCCTTAAATATCCGGTGGAATGGGTGTACCGCCGAAAGTTCCTGCCCATTGAGATCATCGCCGAGTATGGAACTTGGCGGAAGGTCCGCGATTGGCAAGGCACGCAAGGTTGGGTTCATGTAAACATGCTGTCCGGCCAGCGGACCTTCATCGTTACCTACAAGGTGCGGACCGTACGCCGCGGCCCCGACACCAAGAGCCCGGGCGTCGCGGGTCTGGAACCAGGCGTCATCGGGCGGGTTCAATTCTGCCCCGCCAATTCGACCTGGTGCCGGGTCGAGGTGGATGGCCGTGACGGATGGCTACGCCGAGCCGAGTTCTGGGGCGTCTACCGCCACGAATCCTTGGAATAGGTCGGGCCTTCAGTCGTCTTTGCCCGGCAGGCACAACTTGACGGCGTAGGTAGGAGGCATGGGATCCGGTAACGACATGCCGGTCTCGATATTCACTACGGAAGCACGTTCGGAGAAGATTAGGTATCGGCAAAATCGCCTTGCAGGGCAGCCCGCGTTGCTTCTGACAGAATTGTCATATGCGGATATTTTTCATGTTCGATGGCTAGTACGACCTTCACCAAGGGTTCGCAGAACAATGCCACGTCGTCATCGCTAAAAGGGAAATGCAGAAACTGCACGGATGAGGCCTTGCCGTCGGCGCTGGTCCGGTCGACGTCCGCTTCGGCTTCAGCGAGGATAACCTTGCCGCCCAGATTCAGACATACCGTCTCTTCAACGCCACCAAGGCCAGCGAGAACGCTCTCGCGCCGCTCCGGTTCATCAATCTCGAACATCAAGGTCGCGATCAGTTCCCGGCCTTTCGGAATCAACGGATTGTAGGCGGCCAATTCATCGACGATCTGCTCTTCGCCACCTCGTTCGATGTACAGCATCTCATGAATTTGGTGCCACATCGTGTCGTAGCTCTCGAAATAGAAGGTTGCATCCGGACCCAAGGCGACCCGACGGTCAGTCTTCATTTTGGTAATGTTGCGACGGCGCTCCTTGCGGACCGTAGCGTAGTCGTCCATGTCCATGATATCGTCGCGGGTGATTTCCGTTAACATGATATGCTGCTCTTCCTAGAGTCCGTAGGCCTTGGCCAGGAGTTGAACCGGGTGCTGGGCGGAGCTGACACCGTCCA
>CAZNWX010000257.1:0-3941 GCA_964576415.1 uncultured Magnetovibrio sp.
TGATTCGGTGAGACCGGAAAGAATCAGTACCGGCGTCTTCACCCGGGCGTCGCGCAGTCGGCGCAGCACGTCTATGCCGTCCATATCTGGAAGCATTAAGTCGAGGACAATGATGTCATAATCGTAAAGCTTGCCCAGATCCAATCCGTCTTCGCCGAGATCCGTAGCGTCTACGACCATGCTGGCAGATTCTAGCATCATGGTCACACTTTGTTGGGTGGTCGGGTCGTCTTCGACAAGAAGTACGCGCATGCCTGGCCCCTTTGTTTGGCACAGAAGTTTGTTAACCATATTCCGCGAACGAATCGGGCGCAAGCGTTACGCCTAAATTCGTTATAACATATTGAATTTAAAAAATTTTATTCAAATCTACTGTGGCGGCGGTCACATCAAAGGTTAATTTTTGCCGAATCCGAATTCTAGGAGGATTGGGATTTTAAAAATTGTTTGGCCGCCGCGTCGATTTTCCCCGAGGTCATCAGTAGGCTGTTCAGTTGCTTCGCCATTACCAATGCTTCGGCCAGCGGCATGGTGGACGCGGTTCGGCCCGTTTCCTTGGTCAGGCGCACGGCGATAGGATCCAGAGCGACCAAGGCGTCGATCCTGCGTTTCGAAATCTCTGCCAGTTCCTTAACGTCCGCGGCCAATTCGTTGATCAGTCCCATGCGAAACAGCGTGTCGGGAGGGAACACGTCCGCTGACAGTAGGAGCTCCATGGCGTGACGTGGCCCACAAAGGTATGACAGGATGACCGTGTTGATGGCGGCGGGGAACCCGCCGCGCATCTCAAGCGCCCCGAACCGGGCCGACCGGTCCGCGATGACGAAGTCGCATCCCATGGCCAGGGTGAATCCACCGGCCACGGCGTAGCCCTGGACAATGGCGATAGAAGGTTTTGTCGACCGGCGCAGCATTTCGAATACAGCGGTGTAGGCGTCGTCGTAGGCCATGACGTCGCGCAAGGGTGTGGAAGCGTCTGCGTCGCCAAGGTCGCGCCCGGCGGCGAAGTGCCCTTCGGCGCCCGTGATCACCAGCGCCCGGCAGTTTTCATCCGCTTCCGCGGCGGCGATCCCCGAGCGAAGACCGGTGATCATCGCCCCGGTTAGGGCGTTACGTTTGGCCGGCCGATTGAGGATCAGCGTTGTCACTGGGCCATCGGTTTTCGTGGTTATCATTTTAGGTGTCTTTCGTTCAATCGAAGGTAACGATGACCCGGCCGATGGTCTCGCGGTTCTCCATGGCCTGCAGGGCTTCAGTTGTTTCGGCGACGGGAAAGCGCGCGGCGACCCGGGGCCTGATGCGGCCTTCGGCGATCCACGATAACAAGGTGCCATGCATGTCCCGGACGGCCGTGGGGGCGCGTTGTCGGTATCCTCCCAGCGACACGCCGACGATGGAGCAACTCTTCAAAAGTGGCAGGTTGGCAGGGGCTTGCGGAATGGTGCCGCCGGCGAAACCGATGACCAGCAGGCGTCCATCCCAATTGATGCAGCGAAGAGATTGGTCGAAAACGTCACCGCCCACCGGATCATAGATCACGTCTGCACCGGCGCCGTCGGTCAGTGCATTGACCTGATCTTTGAAAGGGCCATCGGTATAGTCGATGACGGCTTCCACCCCGTATGTCTTTAGCACGGAGGCCTTCTCAGCGCCTCGCGCTGTGGCGATGACCCGCGCGCCCATGGTGCGGCCCAAGTCGACGGCCGCCAGCCCGACGCCACCGGCGGCGCCGTGCACCAAAAGCGTTTCACCCGGCTGCAATTTGCCGCGATCACGAAGCGCATAGAGGGACGTGGCGTAACCATTGCCATAGGCCGCCCCCACCTCGTTGTCGACGCCATCGGGGAGTACGAAGCATGCGCTTCCATCGACGATCATCTCGTCCGCCAGCGCACCCCAGGCCGCAAAGCCGTATACGCGGTCGCCGACCTTGATGCCGGTCACGTCATCGGCGACCTCAATGACTTCGCCGGCGGCGTGAGAGCCGGGCGTGAACGGTAGGTCCGGCTTGACCTGGTACTTGCCGCGCGGCATCAGCAGATCGACAAAGGTTACTGCCGCGACGGAAACCTTAAGCCGAACCTGGCCCGCGCCGAGCGAGGGTGGGTCAATGTCTTTTAGGACCAGTTTTTCTGGTCCACCCCAGTCCTCGCATACGATGGATCTCATGTGGTGGGTCCTCTCTATATTCCGTGAGGGTTTAGGTCTTGGGCGCGGGCCAGGTCCTCGACCATGGCCACCAATTTGTCCCCCAGGACCGGTAATACGTCAGCGGCGATCAGATTGTTTGAGCCGCCGCAATTGAAGGCGAGGCAAGTGCCGTCACGCATCCGAAGCGGCACGCCGACGGCGTTGTAGTCGGGGGCCCAGTCACCGGCTGAAACGGTGAACCCGTGGTGCCTGAAATGGGTCAGCGCGCCTTCGATTTGCGCGCCAATGGCTGGCCAGCGGAGACCGTAATGCGCCTTAAGATCGGTCCGAAGGCCGGCGCGTTCTGGGACGCTCAGACCGGCCAGATATGCCCGGCCAACGGCCGTTGTCACCAACTCCCGACCGATCCCGATGTCCAACGGTACCCGGGTCATGGCCGGATGACGGGCCCGTTCGATGACGATCATGTTGATGCCGTCACGGACCGCCATGGCCACCGCGCCGCCGCAGGCGTTGGCCAGATCTTCCATGAGGGGCCGGGCGACGTCGCGGATGGAGAGCTGACGAAGCACGGGAAATCCCAGAGATAGGATATGGGGATGCAAGGCGTAACGCCCGGTGGTTTCGTCCAAATGCAGGTAGCCCAACGACATCAGCGTGAACGTCAGGCGCGACACGGTCGGCTTGGGAAAGCCCGTTCGCGCCGCGAGTGAGGCATTGCTGAGGCCACGGTCATCCGCCTGAAAGGCCTTTAGGACATCCAAGCCTCGCGCCAACGCCCGCACGAATTGGCGGTCTTCGGAGCCTTTGCCGGCCAGAGCCAATGCCGTGTTTTTGCGAAATCCCATGCCAATTCGATCCACGTTTCACGGTGTACAACCGCGCCCTCTTGACAATCGACCTTGGCACAGGAGAATGATGCGCGTCAAATTTCAAAACACTGTTTTGCAATACAAAATATATTGCCAATTAAGGTCAGCTCCTGATGTTCGATGCCATTGAAGCCCTTCTAAACCCACGTTCTGTGGCCATCATCGGTGCGTCGCCCGACGCCAATAAGCTCAACGGCCGACCGCAGCACTTCATGCAGCGCGATGGCTATGTGGGAGCTATTTATCCGGTGAACCCCAAGTATCCGGAGATCAACGGCCTTACCTGCTACCCGGATATCGCATCGTTGCCGGAAGCGCCGGATCTGGCGGTTGTCGTGGTCGCGGCAGCCCGCGCGAACCAGGCCGTCGCGGACCTGGGCGCCAAGGGCGCCAAGGTGGCGGTGCTTTTCAGCTCCGGTTTCGGCGAAATGGGTGAGGGAGGGCGGGTACGCGAAGCCGAACTCTTGGCGACCGCTAAGGCTCATGGCATTCGCCTATGCGGGCCCAACAACCTGGGCGTTATCAATTCTTTCATTCATATGCCCGCGACCTTCAGCCAATACGCCGATGTGGCTCCCGAGGCCGGTCCTGTTGCGTTCGCCAGCCAGTCCGGAGCGTTCGGCACTGGTATAGCGGCCCTTGCGCGCAGCCGGGGTCTCGGCATCGGCTATTTCGTGAACACGGGGAACCAGGCGGACATTACGCTGATGGAGGCCCTCAACTACACCCTGGACGATGACCGCATTAGTGTCGCGTCGGCCTATTTAGAAGGTCTGCGGGAGGGCGATCAACTCGTAGCCCTGGCCGACAAATCGGTGCGCATGGGTAAGCCGTTGGTCGCCGTGATGGTGGGCCGCAAGGCCGCCGGTGCGCGGGCAGCCGCTTCGCACACGGGCTCTCTGGCCGGCGAGGATGCGG
>CAZNWX010000258.1:0-3889 GCA_964576415.1 uncultured Magnetovibrio sp.
GATCTTCGGGAATGTTGACCCCCAAAAGGCCCATATTGGCGAAATTCTTGAGGATGTCCGACGGCGGCGGTTCATCTTTTTCCTCACATTCGCGAGCCACGTCGATCAGTTCGCCTTCCGCGAACCGGCGCACGGTGTCCTGCAAGGTGCGCTGTTCTTCAGTGAGGGAAAAGTCCATAATATCAATCCTTTAATAGATATCTTATGGTGTCGGATGCCCCCTACCGGGAGTATTTTAAATGAAACAATATTTCAAATACTGAAGTGGCCTGCTCTGCGGAGCCGACGACGAACACGAGTACCATGACATCATATAGACCGGTCAATGCGGTCCTTCGCGGACTGGACGTATTATTGGCCACCAATCGCCTTAAAGGTCGCGCGACGGTGGGCGAAATCCACCGCCACACGGGCCTCGACAAGGCCACCATTGTCCGAATGTTGGAGACCCTGGCTCACGCGGGTTTGACCGTGCGCAACGAAGAAACGCGGACCTACGAGGTGACCGGCAAGGCGTTGCTGCTCAGCGTTGGTTATGATCGCCATCGCGCGGTCAGCGCTATCGTTACGCCGATCATGGAGGAATTCCAGGACGAAATCGGATGGCCTTCGGATGTGGCTATCTTTGATACCGACGCCATGCTCTTAGTGGAGACATCGCGGAAGGCTGGGCCGATGATGCTGAACCGGCACCCAGGGTACCGCGCACCTATCCTTGCAACCAGCCTCGGCCAGGTCTATCTGGCCTTTAGTCCAGCCGAGGAGCGCGAGGCCGTATTGGCCCGAGAGGCCGAAAACTCGGATCCCTGGAACGATATCGCCCGTGATCCGGCCGCCGCCGAGAAGTTCTTCGATGACATTCGAAAGCGTGGTTATGCCATCATGCACCCGGACTATTCGCGGATCGAATACCGCCACACGATGACCAGTGTTGGCGTGCCGATCATGGCCGTCGGCGAAGTTTTCGCGTCCATCAACGTGCTGTACATCAAAAAGGCGCTGACGCCCGAGCAGGCCGTACGGACCATGCTGAAACCCCTTCAAGCGACCGCGAAAAAGATCTCTGAGGAACTGGCGCGGCGACCCCATAAGTAAAGTTCCCTGACCTGCGAAAATCGCGGCGTGGAAATACAATCTTCTTCACTTGTTTCGTCTTCTGGAAATAAATAAATGGGAACCACTATATATATTGACATAAAACGAAAACCACGCAAAATATTGTAGTGGTAGGATTCGCTGAATTTTTATAGGAAGCTTTTTAGTGTCGCAAATTTAACAACTACGATTTAAAGGCGAAGGAATTTATAATTTCGTCGACATCGTTAAGACTGAAATGGAGGCAGATATGACGGAGGTAAGAAGGTGGTTGTCCGGGATGCTGGAATTAGCCTTGTGGCTCGTCGGGATGCTGACGCTCTTACAAGTGTTGTTTGGTGACGGCTTTGCGCAGTTTTTCGGTATGGATGTTGTAGGAAATATTGGTGCGCTAGCTGCGAAATTTGGTAATGCTGGATTAGTTGGCATTATTGCGGCTGGGTTGGTTGCATATTTGATTGTTCGTAACCGACCGAGTGATACCGGGAGCGGAGCGATGTCCGCTGGAGAGTCCCCACAGGGGGGTACACCACCATCATCTCATGGCGGTACGCCAACACCATGAGTCGGCGGTGGTTTTGAGATCCGTGGGTTATCTAGGTTAATTAGCTTGCGGTTAATAGGCGGCAGTAAATTTAGATTTTAGTTAACGTCATCTGCCGTTGGTTTCTGGTTTCTGGTTTGTAAACTGAGTGGAAATAACGGGAATTGTAAGGAGGAAGCATGATTGGCAATATTAGAAGTTTTGTAAGGAGCATTATTGATTTAGCTCTAGTCGTGGTAGCTCTTGGAGTTGTTCTCCAAATTTTGTTCCCACAAGCGCTGGTGTTTATAAATGCTGACGTGACGGCTAATTTGATAAACTTGATCAACCAATTTTCAGGTGCGGGTCTTGTCGGGGCGGTAGCTGCTGGCATTGTGTATTATCTAATTCAGAAATCGTAACTCGCAACAATATACCATGATTTGGCGGCTAAGCAGATTGCTTAGCCGCCAAAATTTTTTATTGTTACAATAGTATTAGTTTTAGGTGTTTTTCCCATTGCTTTCTTTTGTACTAGTTGAATTATCCCAATGGCGTCAGGCTTGGGGAAAGTGGGGTCCTTAAAGGTGGGCAAATCATCTAAGCGAGCAAGTCGGAGAAGCCTTCACGGGTATCAATAGGGTCAGCTCCTTCGCTACATTGCCAAACGATTTCCGTTTCCCAGATAGAGGATTTTTCCGACACCCGGCCTGCGCCTGGAGCGGGTGAGGGGAATCGAACCCCCGTTTAAAGCTTGGGAAGCTTTCGTTCTACCATTGAACTACACCCGCCCAGCGACGCAGGCCTCGGCGCGATGGGCTAGTTTCATGGGTATACGGTATCGGTTCGCAGGCGGCAAGGTATGGGCTATATCTGGTGGTCTTTGCGGCGCACATTGAGGACACAACGGTGATCCGATCCAGATGAATGGCGATGTGGCCGGCAAATTGCCGCTTTGCGTGTTCGAGGAAAACCAAGCCGTACCGTTCTCGGTCCCTGGCTGAGGTTATATCGGGCTAATAAAACTATTTTTGATTAGCGCGGAACAGCGGTGCATATTACCAGATGCTGATGAAATTCACCCGCGGTGAGAATTGAAATTAGTGCCATGCCCAATTTGATGATTTCCCGGGCCGTTCCCATGGATCCGGCCAAATTCCAGGACCCTCTCGTGACGGCGAAGGGGGAGGAGCGTGCGGTGGTCGCGCTAACGCGGCTCCATACCGTCTGGTTCAACACCGGTAGTCTTTGCAATATTACGTGCAAAAATTGCTACATGGATTCCAGTCCCACTAATGACAACCTGGGGTATCTCAGCTTGTCTCAAGTGGAGACTTATCTTGATGAGATCGCAGTCGAAGGGTACCCGGTCGAGGAGATTGCGTTCACGGGCGGCGAGCCGTTCATGAACAAGGATCTGCCGGCGATGATCGAAGAGAGCCTGACCCGCGGTTTCCGCGTCCTCGTTCTTACCAATGCGATGAGACCGCTCCATCATCGGCGCGAAGACCTTTTGGCGATACGCGATTGTCACGGTGATGCTCTGGCGATCCGGGTGTCGATTGATCATTTCACGCAAAAGAAACACGAAGACATTCGCGGAACCCGAACTTGGGAGCCGATGATCAAGGGCCTTCGGTGGCTGGCGGCCAATGGCTTCAATCTGAATGTGGCTGGCCGCACCTGTTGGGACGAGACGGAGAACGAGGCAAGGATCGGTTACCGTGCCTTTTTCCAAAGCGAAGACATCAACATCGATGCCGATGACCCGGCGCGTCTTGTTCTGTTTCCCGAGATGGACATGGCTGTCGATGTCCCTGAGATCACCGTGCATTGTTGGGATATTCTTGGGATCAAGCCGGAAACGATCATGTGTGCGACGTCCCGGATGATCGTTAACAAGAAGGGCGCCGTCGGTCCCGTCGTCGTGCCCTGCACCTTGCTGCCCTTCGATGAGGAGTTCGAATTAGGTGCCGATCTTAGCCAGTCGGCAGGCGGCATTCGGCTCAACCATCCCCATTGCGCGAAATTCTGTGTTCTTGGTGGCGCATCGTGCAGCCCGGACTGAAGAGTTAAGAATGTCCGTTGCCCCCCCATCCTCTATGCCTGATGCCTATTCGGAGACGACCCGCGGCATTACCGTGAGCGTGCAGCCCGTGTATCTGGAGCATCAATCCGAACCTGATGAAGGACGGTACCTCTGGGCCTAACACGTCCGTATCGAGAACCACAGCGACGACGTGGCTCAGATGTTTACGCGGCATTGGCGGA
>CAZNWX010000259.1:0-3876 GCA_964576415.1 uncultured Magnetovibrio sp.
CCAACGTCCGTACCGGTTTGGGTGGTGTAAGTCTTATCGTATTCCAAAAGGGTGCTCCCAAGCCTCGGGGGTCAATAGTGAACGTCGCGCGATTTCCAACGAGAGCAGGATTCTAACCGCCGACAGCGCTTGTGTGCGCGCCTAACTTGCCTCGGCCACCGCTGCGGCAACACGTGGAGCTACTCTGCTATCGAGAGCATCCGGGAGAATCAGGTCAGCGGTCGGTGACTCAACACAGGCGGCGAGCGCCCTGGCTGCTGCCAGTTTCATCTCCTCCGTAATTCGCTGCGCACCGGCATCCAAAGCGCCGCGAAAGATCCCCGGAAAGGCCAGCACGTTGTTCACCTGATTGGGAAAGTCGCTGCGGCCGGTACCCACCACGACTGCCCCAGCGTCACGGGCCACATCCGGCATGATCTCAGGAATGGGATTAGCCATCGCCAGAATAATCGGCGTATCCGACATTGACTTGATGTGTGAACCATTCAAGAGATCACCCTTGCTCACGCCGATGAAGACGTCAGCGCCCTGCAAAACATCCTCCAGCTTCCCGGATAGATTCGCTTGGTTTGTATATCGGAGAAGCTCCTTCTTCTCCGGAGTCAATCCTTCACGTCCGGCATGAATCGCACCTTTGGAGTCACAAACAATGACTTCTTTCATGGGGTGGCACACACTCGGATCATGACCGACGCAGCATAACAGCCGCGCAATGGCAGTCCCGGCCGCGCCGGCCCCATTGATGACGGCCGTCATCTCAGTCAACTCCCGCCCGACAACAGCGGCGGCATTCAGCAATGCGGCCAATAGAACAATTGCCGTCCCGTGCTGGTCGTCATGAAATACCGGAATACCCAAATCCTGAAGCGCGGCTTCCACCTCAAAGCATCGGGGCGCGGCTATGTCTTCCAGATTAATGCCGCCGAATACAGGAGCTATGCGGCGCACCGTTTCAATAATCTCGGACGCGTCCTGGGTGTCAACGCAAATCGGCCATGCAGCAATTCCGGCAAATTCACTGAACAACAGGGCCTTACCTTCCATAACGGGAATCGCAGCATGGGGGCCAATATTCCCAAGGCCCAACACTGCTGAGCCATCACTAACCACCGCGACGGAATTATTCTTGATGGTCAGATCACGCGCACGCGAGACGTCTCCCGCAATCACCTCGCAGGGACGTGCCACTCCCGGGGTATAGGCGAGCGAGAGATCATCGCGGCTCTTCACAGGAACTCTCGAATGGATCCCTATCTTGCCCCGCAGTTGCTCATGGACAATCAGGCTACGATCAAAAAAGTCTGTCATAAACCAGGTATCCTCGCTCGCCGACTAACGCATCCAACAGCGTCAGGGTGCCGCCGTGTCAATGGTCACACGCTTGACGGATCCGGTGAACTTTGAGTCGCGAACGTTTTCAAACGCGGCTACGACCTGCGTCGCGTCGTCCTTGCCTACATCGGCCGTCTCGTCACCAGAGAACACAGCGGGCGTAGTTCGCTCTACACGTCCCTCGCTGACCTTCTCACCATTGACATAGAGCGTTGCCAACCCGCCTTTGCCCGGACCACCGCCGTCATAGGCGAACTCCAGCTTCACCTCAGCCGAACCGGCTGGCAGGGCTTTATCCGATGCGATGGTGTACTTCTCAAGGCCAAACCAGTTGTAGGTGTAGGCAGGCTTGCCGCCATCCATGTACAGCGCCCAGCCTCCGAACTTGCCGCCTTGGGTCAGAATAATGCCGCGGTCATTACCGGCGAGCTCGACGGTGGCAGTGACCGTCTTGGACCGGTTCTTGATGTTAATAAAGGTATTTTCGAGCATGCCGTCCATGCCGTCAGCCAATGTCAGACTGGTGCGCTCGCCCATCAGATCGGGTCGCCCTGCCTGCGCCGGATCGAACCGCTCATAGCGTCGGTCATCCAGCGGGAAGACATTGTTGGCGATCGCTTCGCGCTCGAAAATCCCCTGCAGTTCAGCCAGCTTCTCAGGATTCTCCGCTGCAAGGTCGTTGGTCAGACTGAAATCAACGGTGGTGTCGTAGAGCTCCCAGATATCTTCCTGCAACGTGCGGATGGGGGTGGGATGCCAAGGCACGCCGTGAACCACGCGAGCTAGCCAGCCTTCGTGATAAATCGCCCGGTTACCAAACATTTCAAAGTATTGCGTGGTGTGACGATCTTCCGCATCCGCATCGTCCGTGGCATAGAGCAGACTCACGCCATCCATGGGCAACTGCGGGATGCCGTTGATCGTATCCGGCATCGGTAACCCGGTTGCCTCCAACACCGTGGGGCCGATGTCGTTCACGTGCGACCACTGGCTACGCACCTCGCCACGTGACTTAAACCCATTGGGCCAGTGCATCACCATGCCGTTGCGCGTACCGCCGTAATCCCCCGCCACCTGCTTGGTCCATTTAAAGGGCGTGTCGGTCGCCACTGTCCAGCCCGCGGCCATATGCGGGAAGGAATCCGGGCCGCCCCAGTCATCGGCGATCGCGAGCATGCTCTCAACGGTCTCAACGCCGAAAATACCGTTGAGGCTGAGCATTTCGTTGAAGGTACCGATCAAGCCGCCTTCCGCGCTGGAACCGTTGTCGCCCATGATGTAAACGAATAGTGTGTTGTCCAGCTCACCGATGTCATCGATTGCATCCACCAAACGGCCGATCTCCACATCGGTGTGCTCCATAAAGCCGGCAAAGGTTTCCATCTGTACTTCAAAGAGCTGTTGCTCCTTCTCATTGAGGGCATCCCATTCCTTGATTTCCTCGGGCTTGTCAGCCAACACAGTGTGTTCAGGGACGATTCCCATCGCTTTTTGTTTGGCCAACGTCTCCTCACGCAACGCGTCCCAACCATCAGCAAAACGGCCTTTGTACTTGTCCCGCCAGACCTTAGGGGCATGGTGCGGTGCATGGACTGCACCCGGGGCGTAATAGATAAAGAAAGGCTGGTCAGGCGTCATGGCCTGCTGGAAACGCACCCAGGAGACCGCTTGGTTGGTCATATCGGTCGTAAAGTGATAATCGGGGTCGTCCTCACGCTCAAGCTTGGTCACACCGTCGAAAATTACCGGGTCCCACTGGTTGGTCTCACCGGCAATAAAGCCGTAGAACTTGTCAAAGCCCGAGTTGGTCGGCCAGCGGAAGAAAGGACCGGAGACTGAGGTCTCCCAAGGCGCGGTTTCGTGCCACTTACCAAAAGCCGCCGTGCTGTAGCCATTTTGTCGCAGGATTTCGGCGTAGTACTTGGCGTTATCGGGGCGCCGGCCCTGATTACCCGAGAAACCGGTCGCGATCTCCATCACGGAACCCACGTTGACCCTGTGGTGATTGCGCCCGGCGAGCAACGATGCCCGGGTGGGCGAGCACAGCGCTGTGGTGTGGAACTGGTTAAAGCGCAACCCGTTTTCTGCTAATTGTGAAAAGGTCGGTGTTTCAATTGCGCCCCCAAAGGGCTCTGTGGCGCCAAAACCAATGTCGTCTATCAATACGATGACCACATTGGGCGCGCCCTCAGGCGCGTTGATCTTAAAAGGCGGCGGCGCGGTCACATTGCGCGCGTCTAACTCAGTGACCGGCTCACTCTGAGGGGGCTGAATCGGCAGAGATGTCCTATCGAGGGTCACCTCCTGTGCTAACACATTGCCGGCGGATCCTACAGCGAAAGCGAGGACACAAGTCAATAAGGCTGGGGTTAACTTTTTAATCATACTTTCCTCAGTGTTTTTACATCTCAATCGGGGCTTTCATCCTACTTTAGTCTATTCCAAATTCCGTGCTGATGGGCCACTCCAAAATTGGAGAATAAAAAACGAAAAGCCCCGGGATCTCTCCACGGGGCTTTTTGTATTTAATGCCTGGCAGTGTCC
>CAZNWX010000260.1:0-3854 GCA_964576415.1 uncultured Magnetovibrio sp.
CCATAGCGACGCCGCGGGTTAAATCGCCGGCGGCACGCAAGGCATCGACCATGGCGTCGTTGTTCTTCCCGTGGCAGGTCGCTTGAACGATGACGTTGCGCGATAAACCCAAGTGATCGCGGAGATCGAAGAGCTGCTGCTTCGACGCATCACAGGGAGTGTACTTACGTTCTGGCGCGAAAGGGAATTCGGCCGCCGGGCCGAACACGTGGCAGTGCGCATCGACGGCGCCCGCCGGCACGACGTAAGTCGGCTTCGACGGGTTCGGATGAAAAGGCAAATAGTTTGGATCCACGCTCATTCCCCTCAATCGACAAATACGGTGCCGTCCATCAACTTACGGGCCGTGCGCAGAATGGCGGCGCTCTCGATATTGCCATTTGCAGCCATTTCCATAACCACAGTCATTTCGCCGATGGGATGCTCCACCGCCATGGTTTTTGTCTTTCCGTCCGGGATGTTCGCTAAATCGTAAGCAGGCGAGCCTTCAAGAACCGCCGCGCTAGCGACGCTGACCGCACCCAAGACCCCAATGGAGGCATGGCAACGGTGCGGTGTGAAGGTGCGTGTCGAGATGATCCCACCCGATCTCGGCGCGCTCACCATAGTCATCTTAGGCACGGATTTTTCCGTGACGTCTCCGAGGTTCATCATCGGCCCGGCCTGCAGACGAATGGATTCCAGCTTCACCTTTAGGCCCTCATGCGCGTCTAGTTCCTCGCGGATTTCCGTGCCCGTGATCCCCATGTCGGCAGCCCGCATCACGACCACGGGCATACCATTGTCGATCATGGTCACCTCTACACCGTCGATGACATCCAGGGCGTTCGCCGTCGGCAAGAGTGCGCCGCAGGTGGAGCCGGCCGTATCCTTGAAGGTAATGGGAATGGCTCCGGCAGTGCCGGGGACGCCATCGATCTGGGCTTCGCCTGAGTAGTCCAAGATGCCCCCGGGCGTCGGCACCCGGACGATGGCGACTTGGTCTGTGTTCTCCATGAAGATGGTCACCGGGGTGACGCCGTCGGTGGCGTCCACGATGCCGCGTTCGATGGCGAAGGGCCCAACGCCGGCTAGGATGTTACCGCAGTTTTGTACGTCCGTGACAATGGACTGGTCGATGAAAACCTGCAGGAAAAGATAGTCCACATCGACGCCGCCACGGCTTGAAGGTTTCACCACGGCGACCTTCGACGTCAGCGGATCAGCGCCGCCCATGCCGTCAATCTGTCGCGGATCGGGCGAGCCCATGACGCGGAGGAGAAAGTTGTCGCGCGACGCTTCATCTGCCGGCAGGTGATCGGCTAAGAAGTATCCACCTTTCGAGGTGCCACCCCGCATCCACATGCAAGGCGCAGAGACAAGACTGGTTAGCATGGCCTATTCAAGCTCATCGACTGTGCGCGGGTAGATGCTCTCGAAGCCTTCCGCGTATTTCGCCTTGCGACCACCGGCCTGACCACCGGAGTTGCGGCGGAAGTGGTTGGCGCGGTTCTCGGCGACGTTAGTGTAAAAGTCCCACAGGTGCTCTTGGCCCTGCATGCATTCGATGGCGGCGCGCTTATTGTCCCAGACGTCGGTGATGTCTAGGAATACGTCCGGCTTCCACCCCATCTGTTCGGTCTGATGCGGCTCAAAGAGATAGAGCTGCGGCGCCCCCAGGACCTTCTCGCCGGGGGTGTGGCCCCAGGCCTGAGCGATCATACGTCATTCCATGGCCACCTCAGTAGCGTACATGTGGTCCGTGTTGTACGGGTCATACTTGGAATGCGACAGCATGAAGTTGGGCTGAACGGCACGGATCAGATCCACGAGCCTAAATTTCTCCTCGTCATTCATGCGCAGCGGATAGTCGCCCTGGTCGAAAAATACGATGTCATGGGCGTTGAGCGCCTTGGCGGCATTTTCGGCTTCCATCTGGCGGGACACCTTTACCTTTTCTAGAGTGATCCCCTCTTCCTTCCAGAGCTTCGCGGACTCCCCACGCTCCCCGAAGGACAGGCAGCAGATAGTCACGTCGTAACCCTGTTTCTGGTGCAGGGCGATGGCGCCGCCGCAGCGCCAGACGAAATCGGCCGCATGGGCGCTGATAACCAAAGCCGTTTTATTGTCCGCCTTATTGTCCGACATGGAAGCCCCCTCACGATATTGAATTACTCGCCAACCCGAATGTCCAGCCGCCTACTATTTCCGAGGCCGCTCAATTTCTCATTTCAAACACGGCCGACTGTTATTTTAGCTATAGCACTACACATGCCTGCCGACGAGAGGGATCAAGGTCGGATCACGGCGCAATGCTTCCCGAACCTACGCCACCTGCGCGCTCGCCGCAAAACCGGCGCCCGGGCGACCGCGACGGACTAGGGTGCCTCTCTATTAAATTTTTTAAATTGACCATTGTGCTTATCAATTTCGCTCCGAGGCGCGACGATGTTAAGTTCTGAAGCACATTGAGAAGCTGAGCGCGACCTAACATGGAATCATCAACCACTCCCCTCAGCGACGTGACCGCATTGGCCGAAAAGGGAGCAGACAATGGATAAAACCTATCACGACATCCCAGGAACATACGTGTTCGACGGAACACAGAACCGCGCCGGCTACCACCTTAATATGTTCTGCAAGTCGCTGGACGTGGAAGCCAACAGGGATGCCTTCCGCAACGACCCGGACGTCTACCTGGACAGGTACCCGATGACCGCCGAACAACGTAAAGCCATTGAGGATCGCGACTGGCTGGGCATGTTGCAGCTCGGTGGCAACATATACTACACCTTCAAGATCGCCATCTTTGACCAGATCTCCATGCAGGCCGTCGGTGGCATGATGTCCAACATGACGGAAGAGGAATTCCGCCAGATGATGGTCAACGGCGGACGCTCCGTCGAAGGCAATCGTTCGAAATCGGAGGGCAACTGATATGGCTCGCATCTCTGCTGGCATCGGCACCTCCCATGTCCCCGCGATCGGCGCAGCCATCGACCACGACAAAACTCAGGAAGACTATTGGAAGCCCCTATTCGACGGCTACATGCCGGCTCAGGAATACGTCGCGAAGAACACCCCGGATGTGGCCATACTGGTATACAACGATCACGCCTCCGCCTTCTCCCTCGAACTGATATCAACATTCCTGCTGGGCGTAGCCGACTACTTCCCGCCGGCCGACGAAGGCTACGGGCCGCGCCAGGTGCCCGGTGTCGAGGGTCATCCGGAGCTGGCCTGGCACTTGGCGGAATCGCTTATCCTGGACGAGTTCGACATGGCCATCGCCAACGAAATGCCCGTCGACCACGGCCTCACCGTACCGCTGTCAATCACCTGCGGCCAACCCGACGCCTGGCCATTTAAGGTGATCCCGCTCTGCGTTAATGTGATCCAGTATCCGCAGCCCACGGGGAAGCGGTGCTTTAAGCTTGGACAGGCCATTCGAAAAGCCGTCGAGAGTTTTCCGGAAGACCTGAATGTCGCCATTTACGGCACCGGCGGCATGTCACACCAATTACAAGGTGAACGGGCCGGGCTCATCAACGCCGACTTCGATAACGCGTTCCTGGATGACCTGACTGCGAACGTCGACCGACTGGTGAACATCGGGCACATGGAATACCTCCGCGAGTCGGGCTCCGAGGGCATCGAGATGATCATGTGGCTGATCATGCGCGGCGCACTTGGTGAGCAGGCTAAAGAGATCTATAGGCACTATCACGTCCCGGCCTCAAACACGGGCGCCGGGCTGATCGTCCTCGAAGCTGCCTAGGCTTCACGCCGGCGCCCCGAGAGGGTCGATCCGGAGGGCAGCAGGAGTGCCTGGGTCGCGTTCTCGACACTAGCGCGCACCTGTAGCAGTTGTCACA
>CAZNWX010000261.1:0-3824 GCA_964576415.1 uncultured Magnetovibrio sp.
TACTCGTTTCCATTAGCAAAATTTAATGTGCCCTGGCCTTGTCTTTGACCATCTTTAAATTCACCAACGTATTTATCTCCGTTGGAAAATATGTAGGTGCCTTGCCCATCTCTTTTACCGTCTTTGTATTCGCCAACATACTGGCCTTTAGCCACGTTAAAGCGATCATTAGAACTAACCGAGCCATTGACCTGAGTTGACACAGAATCGTCCAAATGCGTGGTCTGACATCCCACGACAAGGAGAACTACGAAAAGAATGGGCAGCCGCTTATGCATCATCTCGATATTGTAATATAGCTTTTGGATGTTTTGTAGCCATTAGACGGTCCTGAATTTTTCTAAGATATTTTTAGGCCCTCTGAAGAATAACCTGCTAGCACCCTAGGTGCCTTTTCGTGGGACAGAAATAACGTTAAAACCGTAATATTAACGTGGATGGCGTGGGTCATAACCTGACAAGGAAATTTATTCTAACTTATTGGTTTTATTCACTTAATTAAGATTTCCAGCAAGCAGCCGTAAGCTTGCAGGGAGGTGAAACGACAACTTAGTTCGGTGATCGCTACAATGGTATTGTCGAGGTCGTTAGTTCGGTTCCGTCCGATTGCTCATACACAAAAACCTGATGTTTAACCAGGGCGACGTTCATGCAACTGACCGCCCACCTGCTCCTCACTCACCGCATCCCCCCAGGGTGATGAGATCTCCGTGATCCCCTGGTTTTGATCGCCGTCGCGCAACACGCCGCTCGGGCAGGCGAAAGCGTAGGGGTAAACCGTGCGTTTGGTGCGCACAGCCGGGCAGTCCTGGGCGATCGCGGCGGCCACGCCTTCGGGCAAGGCCTCGTCGACGATCACCTGATCGGCCAAGCTGCAGTCGATGCGGCCCTGGTGGAAGGCATCCTCCAAACTCATGCCGAAGTCGGTCAGAAACGAGGTCAGTTGCAGGACCGCCGACATGATCTTGCGCCCTCCCGACGCGCCGAGGCTGAACATGCGTCCCCCGTCGACGCCGATCACTGGGCAGATGTTGGTGAGGCAGCGCTTGTCTGGGGCGAGCGAATTGGGGCCCCCCGGTTCCGGGTCGAACCA
Organism: uncultured Magnetovibrio sp.; assembly: GCA_964576415.1. GTDB lineage: Bacteria > Pseudomonadota > Alphaproteobacteria > Rhodospirillales > Casp-alpha2 > UBA3470. The sequence continues at coordinate 1,094 of CAZNWX010000261.1, forward strand.
GAGGATCCCGTTGTTCATCAAAATCCCACTTGCTGGCAGCATCACCTTGGACCCGAAAATGGACAGCAGGGTCTGGGTCACCACCACCATGTTACCCCACTTGTCGACGACCGAGAAACTGGTGGTGCAGGTCTGCGCGCGCGCGCCGTCCACGTCGCCCATGGTGCCCAGCCGCGCGTCCTGGGCATCGCGAATGGCCCACGCGAGTTGACGGAAGTCTGCAGCCACGGGCTCACCAGGGGTCTGCGCATAGCTTTCAAGGTCAACGCCGTTCAGGGCCGCCGCCATGGTGGAGCCGGCCGTCAGCTCCGGCGATAGGCGCAGCTCAGCGTCGCCGTGATTGTAGATTAACGGGGCCATCTCCCGGGCGTGATAGTTCTGCAGATCGCCAAGGCGTAGGCTGCCGCCCAAGCGTTGCACGTCGCCGGCGATGGATCGGGCCAGGTCCCCTTCGTAAAAGTCGCGGGCGCCGGCCTCGGCCAACCGTTTCAGGGTCCCGGCCATCGCCGAGAGGTCGAGCCTTTCGCCGACCACGGCGGTCCAGGGCGCTGTTGGCGCGTTGCCGTCACGCAGAAACACCCGGCTGGCTTCCGGGTCGGCGGCCAGATCGGCGACACAGGCCACCGTCATCAACGAAGTGTACCAATCGATGCGGGGGCCCGCCTCGGCCAGCGCGATGGCGGGCTGCAGGAGGTCCATCCAGGGCATGGTGGCGTGCTTTGCGTGAGCCGTAGCCATGCCGTCCACCAGGCCCGGCACGGCAATGGCCGTTGGGCCCTTCAGGTTGCGGTCCCCCTCCACTCGGGTCCAGGGGAAAAGGTCATCAGCAACGCCGTCGGTGAGGGGGAAGTCGGCCGGGTCGAGGCCGACCGGCGAGCGCATGTTGAAGTCGATGACCGAGGTCTCGTTCGTGTCGGCCTTATAGACGATCATCGCGCCGCCACCTCCTGGGCCACTCATCCAGGGCTCGGCGACGCCGATTGAGAAGGACGTGGCGATGGCCGCATCAACGGCGTTACCGCCCTCGGCCAGAGCCGCAGCACCAGCCATTGCGGCCACGCGGTGCTGCGCGGCAACGATGCCGCCCGATGAGGTGGTCACGGTCTTCCGGACGACCTGACCCTGCGAGAAATTGGAAAGATCGGCGATGCTATCGGCAATGGTCATAGCGTAGAGTTCCCCCCTCTCTGAGCCTTAGCCTGGGGCGTATTGTAACGGCCTGCCGCCATCACCCAAGCCTCAAAAGGGGGATCGGGGCCGCGAACGATGATATTGGAGGATCGAGCGGCCTAGCGACCTGTCTTCTCCCGCCAAGCGGCGTAGTCCGCCTGGGCCTTTTCCGACGTAGCCGGGTAAAGCCCAATGACCTCCGCGCCGGCCCTGACCTGTTCGGTGACGAAATCCTCGAAGGCCGTCATCTCCGTCGACTCGTGGGCGATGTCGTCGACCAGGTGCAGCGGAATTACGATGACCCCTTCTTGATCCCCAACAATCACATCACCGGGAAACACGGCCACGTCGCCGCAGCCGATGGGACCGTTCAGTTCGATGGCCTGGTGGATGGTCAGATTAGTCGGCGCAGAGGGGCGATTATGGTAGGACGGGATGTCCATCTGTCCGATTTCGGGTGCGTCCCGGAACCCACCGTCCGTGACCACCCCGGCGACGCCGCGCTTCATCATCCGGGTCACGAGGATCGATCCGGCGGACGCGGCGCGCGGGTCCTTTCGACTGTCGATAATCATGACATGCCCGGGTGGAATTTCCTCCACACCCACGCGCTGCGGATGGGTCGGGTCCTGGAACACGGAGAGGGGGTTGAGATCCTCGCGCGCTGGAATATAGCGGAGCGTGTAGGCCTGGCCGACCATGTTCCGAGGCTTCGGCGAAACGGGCCGCACGTCCTGGATGAACTGGTTCTTCAGGCCGACCTTGAACAGCGCGGTGGAAATGGTAGCCGTCGAGACCTTCATCAGCTTGTCGCGGGCCTTGGCGCTGAGGGATGTGGTCATGCGTAATCTCCTGCCTAGAAGATATCGGGCTCCGCCACGGGCGTGCCGAAATCGGTCTTCATGAAATCAAAATCACAGCCGTCCGGGGCCTGTTCAATGTGGCGCGAAAAGACCCAGCCGTACCCCCGTTCGAACCGGGGCGGCAATGGCTTCCATGCGGCCTTACGCCGTGCCAGTTCCTCGTCGCTGACTTCCATCTGAATGAGACGGTTCTTTACGTCGACAGTGATCATGTCGCTAGTCTGCACCAGGGCCAACGGTCCGCCGATGTAGGATTCGGGTGCCACGTGCAACACGCAGGCCCCGTAGCTGGTGCCGCTCATGCGCGCGTCGGAAATGCGGAGCATGTCGCGCACGCCCTGCTTCACCAGCTTTGTCGGCACCGGCAGCATTCCCCATTCGGGCATGCCGGGTCCGCCCATGGGACCAGCGTTCCGGAGGATCATCACATGGTCGGCGGTGGCGTCCAGGTTCTGGTCATTGACGGCAGTTTTCATGGCAGGATAGTCGTCAAAGACCAGCGCCGGGCCCGTGTGCTTGAGGAACCTGTTGTCCATGGCCGAAACCTTCATCACGCAACCGTCGGGGGCCAGGTTTCCCTTCAGAACTACCAGCGCACCGGAGTCGTAGATGGGGTTGTCAACGGTCCGGATGATGTCGTCGTTATAGACCTTAGCCTTGGCGATGTTCGCACCGATGGACTTGCCATTGACGGTCTT
>CAZNWX010000262.1:0-3824 GCA_964576415.1 uncultured Magnetovibrio sp.
CAAGCCATGAACCTCTGGTGGCACCAGTTAGATCCCTGGCCCGATTGCGTGCCAGGCCTCACGCGATTGAAGCGGCGCTATCTTCTGGGAACGCTGTCCAACGGCTCCATCATCGGTTTGGCGGGCATGGGAAAGCGCGCGGGCCTACCTTGGGATTTCATTTTCTCTTCCGACTTATTCAAGGCCTACAAGCGCGACGCGGCAGTTTACCTGGGCGCCATCGATCTTTTGAACCTTGACCCGGGCGAGACCATGATGGTGGCTGCTCATAACGACGACCTGGCTGCCGCACGTTCGCACGGCATGCGCACAGCTTACATTGGGAGGCCCTACGAATACGGGTCCGATCAAACCAATGATTTCGAACCAGAAGAGGACTGGGACGTCATCGGCCATTCCATGGAGGATTTGGCCCAGGCCATGGGGACGTAACGCACGGGGTTGCGCTACAGCAATCCCCTTTACCATTGTCAAAGGCTTCGTCCTCGCCGATCAGCCCCTTCACTTAGGGAAGCTCCTTTCGCAGGCCGCGCCGTCCATGCAGTTTCTTCCACGCGCCTTGGCGGAAGTCGGTGAAATGGAACCTTCGTTTCCATCAAGACCTCAAGCAAATCTTCAAGAACACGGGCCAGGGTAGAATCCGATTAGGGCCAGTTATCGGCCAAAACCCGGCTGGCCTGGGGTATGTCGCGATGAAAGAAGGCGACGAGGTCTGGGTCCGCGAGGGCCAACTCCCCCGTCCCATACAGGTATTGCTCATAAACGGCCAGAACCTGATCGTTGGAGGCGCGGTGGACAAATGGCATATGGGCGGGCCCTCTTGTTCCTCTCTGTCCTCGGATTCAAGCCGACGCCACCAGAGCGCGTGAGGAACATTGCCTGACAGGCCTTAGGTTTTCGTTCATAATTTGTCCTTAGGATTCTACGCAGTTATGCTGGGGATCCACCGCTATGAAGAACGTTCTCGCGCTCGCCTTGATCATACTGGCTACGCCGGCCCAGGCCGAAAATATACCCGCCTGGTTCGCCGCCCTCGACCGTGACGGCAACGGTGCCATTGTGCCCGATGAACTGCACAATGCACGCTACCAGCGCTTTGCGCGCATGGACGCCGACGGAGACCAGCAATTGAGCCCCCGCGAACTCCGCAACGACCGGGCCTGGCTCGGCCGCTTTGCCTGGTTCGACGGCGACAATAACGGCCGCATTTCCATCGATGAATACGAGGTCAAGGGCATGGCGCGTTTCGCTATGCTGGACACCAACGGCGACGGCCGCATCACCCTTGCCGAGTTGCGCGCCATCACAAAGGCCGGGAAGCCCGACACGGCGCGCACCACCGGTTGATCCCGACACTGTAAATTCCTGAAACCGTGCATTGCGTCGGTTCCGGCAACCTACTAAGAACGCCTGATGATCATATGCAGCTACAACATTCAGTACGGCACCGGTAAAGACGGGAAGATCGACCTGGCGCGGATCGCCACCGAGATCGACGATTGCGATATCATCGCTCTCCAGGAAGTCGAACGTTATTTCTCTTCGACCGGCCTGACGGATCAGGCGGCCGCGATCGGCGATCTGTTTCCGAAGCATTTCTGGGTCTATGGCGGCGGCGTCAACCTGGACGCCAGCCTGGTCGCCAATGACGGTACGGTGACCAATAGACGGCGCCAGTTCGGCAATATGTTACTATCGAAGTGGCCGATCCAATCTAGCCGCAATCATTTATTGCCAAAATTCGGCATGGTCGACCAGCTGGCCTTGCAGCGCTCCGCCTTAGAAGGCGTCATCGACACGCCTGACATGGGCGCGGTTCGCGTCTATTCGGTACACTTGGCCCATGCAGCGGCGGCGGAACGCCAAGTCCAAATCGGTACCCTAAACCGCATTCTTCGCGAAACACCCAGCCAAGGCGGTGTGGTCACGGGCCACAAGGCGTCCAGCCACTGGACCGCCGACGGCCCCCTGGTCGACATGCCCCGGGACGCCATGTTCCTTGGCGATTTTAACCTGACGCCCATGGACCCGGAGTATGAACTTTTGGCCGGCTCTCTGGATCCCAGGTACGGCCGCATCAGCCACCTGGATGGATTGGTCGACGTCTGGCATGCCGCCGGCAACGACCCGTCCGGCGGCCTAACGTGCGGCAGCGACAACGGCATGGTCCGCATCGATTACGCGTTCATGACCTTGGACCTGGTCGACCGAGTGTCGCGCATGTGGGTGGACGAAGCCGCCCAGGGTTCCGACCACCAACCTATCTTCGTCGAATTCTAATGCCTCCCCAAAAAACATCGCTCACGTTCCCGGTCGCACCCGGCGAAATCCTTGAAGTGACCGAGATGGGGAACATCTAGCGGCGTGATGTCGCCATCATCTGGTCGGCCGTGGTCATGACCTTCGAATTCATCGAGTAAGCTTTCTCAGCGCGGATCAACGCGGCGATCTCTTCGATGGCGTTCACGTTCGAGGCCTCGACAAACCCCTGCATGACCGAGCCAGCGCCGTTTAAGCTGGGCGCGGACACGGCCGCAGCGCCGGACGCTTCGGTGGCCAGGAACAGGTTGTCACCGGTCGCCTTCAGTCCGCCGGGATTGGCGAACAGGGCCATCTGAATCTGACCCACATTGACCGGTGCACTGGTCCCCGCAATCTTCGCCTGGACGTTACCGTCGGCGCTGATGCTTACCTCGGCGGTGTTTGGCGGAATCACGATGCCAGGCTGCACCGGAAACCCGTCATGGGTGACGAGCGTACCGGTTTCATTCTGTTGAAAGGCGCCGTCACGTGTGTAGCCGATTTCACCGTTCGGCAGTTGCACCTGGAAAAACCCGTCACCCTGGATGGCCAGGTCGAACGAGCCGCCCGTCTGTTTGTGGACACCCGGTTCGTTGACCCGGTAAACAGCGGCCAGTTTCACCCCCATGCCAGAGTTGACGACGCCCGGTACGGTCGTACCCGGGGACGACGAAGTGGTCGCCCGGCGGGGCTGGTGCTTGTTGAGGAGATCGGTGAATTCCACGCGGCGTTTTTGGTAGCCGAAGGTGTTCATGTTCGCCAGGTTGTTGGCGACCACCTCGGTGCGCCGTTGCTGGGCCATCATGCCCGTCGCAGAAATGTTGAGCGCTTGCATCGTTTTGTTTCCACTTTTCCCGTTCCAGTCCCGAACCCCGCGACATTTTCGCCGTCAATGGCCCGGTCGAGAAACGAATTGCAGGATGCATGCCAATCATTGCAATAGTATTTTCAATAACTTACGTATGATTAGGGATCGTTTTTCGGCTAACTGGGCAGGTTTTGCCGGGCAAGATGACCCCCAGATACGTCGATTATCCAACCATACTAAATCGGAAGCCATGCTCACCGTCCAGCCATCCTATGTTGGCGGCAGCCAGTTGGTCAAAGGGGGGGTGATGGTAATCATTGGCGCGGCCCTTTCTTGTTCTAGATGTTATCGCGGCCGTGCGGCGCGGCCATCAACAAATCCAGTGGGATCGTCTATGTCACCGCCCTTCCTTCCGCCATGCACACATGAGCAACAGCAGGATGCAAATCATGAACAAGGCCGGCGGCACCAGTGGAAACTCGCTGACACCGGTGACAACGTATGCCTTATTATCAATTAAGCCCAGCCATCCTTTCCCGGATCGATCCCGGTTACGGCGCACCTTGCGGAAATCAGGAAGGCCATCGCGGATCCACTGGATGCCGCCACCAGTGGCGTCGGCCAATGGGGCTAGAAATTCGGGCGTCGCCCGAAGATCGGCGAATTCTATAGGGTTCAGGGAGCCGGCCGCGGCAAGAGCCTCACGCTCGCCATC
>CAZNWX010000263.1:0-3818 GCA_964576415.1 uncultured Magnetovibrio sp.
GTGGTTGGGCATGATTTTGGCGCTTCCGTTGCCGCCTACGCCGCCCTGATCCGTCCCGACGTGTTCCGGGCTATGACCCTCATGAGCGCGCCCTTCGCCGGCCCACCCGCCTTGGGGCCGGTGCCACCGAATTCCATCCATACGGACATGATCGCTCTAGACCGACCGCGTAAGCATTACCAATGGTACTATTCGACCCGTCCGGCCAACTCCGACATGCATTTTTGTCCACAAGGGGTTCATGACTTCCTGCGCGCCTATTTCCATCAAAAAAGTGCTGATTGGGAAGATAACAAACCTTTCCCTCTGGCTGAGTGGACAGCAGCAGAACTGGCGAAGATGCCCAACTACTACATCATGAATCTGGACAAGGACATGGCGGAAACGGTAGCCGAGGAGATGCCCTCCGCGGAGCACATTGCCGCCAATTCGTGGCTGCCGGAGAGGGAGCTTCTGATATATAGCACCGAATATAAAAGGACCGGCTTTCAAGGCGCCCTGAATTGGTATCGTTGTCGGACGAACGGCATCCAAAACAAGGAGCTTGACGTGTTTGCAGGTCGAACCATCGACGTTCCGTCATGCTTCATCGCCGGGGCGTCGGACTGGGGCATTCACCAGGTCCCGGGTGCTCTGGACGCCATGCAAACGGATGTTTGCTTGGATTTTCGGGCCTGCCACCTGGTTCCGGGCGCCGGTCATTGGGTGCAACAGGAACAAGCGACTGAAGTGAACCGCCACCTACTTGATTTCCTAAAAACCCTGGCCTGAGGCCTCACATCAACACCCCGACCGACGTGCGCACTGGCGCCATAGTCAATTCTAGAGTTCTAGAAACGGCGGCGAAGCCTAATCTTTCGATTGCCCAAATCAGGGTGTCGATATCAGCACAGCACGCCTCATGCGCATACGGACCTTTGTCGATGCTCGATAAGTCGTCTGTTAACCCTTTGTCGCGGGCCGGCGTAAACAAGGCAACCACCAAAAACCGCGGCGAAAGAACAGGAACCCGAACACACTCGGTCCACTTAGCGAGGAACATCCCCATTTTCTCCTTTGTTGATTGAAAACGGCCGACGACCTGCCTTTAACAAACCAGTAGTCCAGGAGTTCATAACTATAACCGTGTCACCTTTAAGTGACGCCTATCAAAGAAGGTCAAATTGTGGGGAGATGGCGAAAATTATGGAAATTGCTCAGCACTCCATCCACAACTCGGATATCGGCTACGTTGGCGGCAGGTGGTCCCTGCCAGCAGGCATTTAACATCGCGTCAATGTCGGCAGCATCACCCTGAAAAATTGCCTCCACCGTGCCGTCACGTCGGTTTCGAACCCACCCCGTGAGGCCGAGTGATGACGCTTGTTGTTTAGTCCAATCGCGAAACCAGACACCCTGGACGCGTCCGGAAATAATTACGTGACGAGCGGTTTCGGCCACGTCTATTCGAAATCCATGATCACTTGATCGACCATTAGGCTTTCACCGGTGGCGGCCTTGATAGAGCTAACCACCGCATCACGCTCGGCACGCAGGACATTTTCCATCTTCATGGCCTCAATGACGGCTAATTCCTCGCCTGCCTTCACTTCCTGGCCCTCTGCAACGGCTAGGGAAATTAATAATCCCGGCATCGGCGAAAGCAGCAACTTCGATGTATCCGGCGGCTCCTTCACCGGCATCAGTGCGTTCAGTTCCGCATGCGCGGGGCTGAGCACGAGAACATCGTCCTGCGATCCGCCGTGCGTCAGCCGGTAGGCAATGTTCTCGCGCTCGACTTGGATGACCAGATCCTTGTCGCCCACCAAGTTACCGCGCAGCAAGGGTTCGCCCAGCTGCCAATCGGTTTGGAACTCGTGCGTGGTCCCGTCAACGATGACGGAGTAGCCGTCAGTGACCTTGCGGACCGTTACTGGTTGGAGCCCGTCCCTAGACACGACGACCCAGGTGTCGTCAACCTGACGCCCATGTCCCGCGACCTGGCCACTGATGGAAGCGGCACGCTGTTGATAGGCATGATGGATCGATGCGGCAACTATGACCTGAATTATTGGGTCCTCCGCAGGCAAATCTTGGGGATGGAAGCCGTCGGGATATTCCTCGGCGATGAAATTGGTCGTAATGTTACCCGACTGGAATCGCGAGTGCGCGATTAGCGCAGACAGAAAACCAATATTATGGTTAACGCCGCGGATATAATAGGAATCCAGGGCCGAGCGCATGTGCTGTATCGCCTCGGCGCGGTCAGCGCCGAAGGTGATCAACTTCGCGATCATGGGGTCGTAGTACATGGAGATCTCGCCACCTTCAGTAACGCCCGTATCGACACGCACATGTTGCGTTTCCTTGGGGCTTTGATAGCGAACCAGGCGGCCGATAGATGGTAAGAAATTACGGAACGGATCTTCGGCATAGACGCGGGCTTCCAGTGCCCAGCCGTTGAGTTTCACATCGTCTTGGCCGAACGGAAGTTCCTCGCCGGCAGCAACTTTGATCATCAGTTCGACCAAGTCCTGACCAGTGATCAGTTCTGTTACCGGATGCTCCACCTGCAGGCGAGTATTCATTTCTAGGAAAAAGAAATTCTTTTTGGCATCAACAATAAACTCGACGGTGCCGGCGGAATGGTAATCGACGGCTTTCGCCAGAGCGACGGCCTCCTTGCCCATGGCTTGGCGCATCGCTTCGTCCAGGAACGGCGACGGCGCCTCTTCAAAAACCTTCTGGTGACGGCGCTGTATGGAGCATTCCCGTTCGCCCATGTAAACCGTGTTGCCGTGTTTGTCGGCAATGATTTGTATCTCGATGTGACGAGGTTCCTCGATGTATTTTTCAACGAAAACCCGGGCATCACCAAAGGATGATTTGGCCTCATTAACAGCGCGTTTTAGACCATCGCGACATTCCTCGTCGTTCCGCGCGAGCCGCATGCCTTTGCCGCCACCGCCCGCCGAAGCCTTGAGCATCACCGGATAACCGATATCCTTGGCGATTTGCACGGCGTCGTCTGGATCCCGCACCGCTTCCGTATGCCCTGGCACCGTAGAGACGTTCGCCTTCGCTGCCAGCTTCTTAGATGCGATTTTGTCGCCCATAGCGGTGATTGCACCAACCGGTGGGCCAATGAACGTCACTCCTTCTTTGGCCAACGCTTTGGCAAAAGCGGTGTTTACTAGAAAGGGAGTTGTTCCTTCAGCTAAACTTCCTAATGTATAATTTTTGTCAGCTGCTTGGCTAGAAAACCCTAGGCCAATTGCAAAAGGGACCAAAAGCAGCATCAACCCGAAATGGCGCACTATATTTTTCATGTTTTTTCTCCCAAGTTATTTTTACTCTTTTTTAAATTAATGTTTCAGATTAATTTCAAAGTACTTTGACTGACGATGTGAGTTTTCACTCGGTAACATTTTTTTTTAGTTGGCTTACAAAGCGGTTACTAATAAGAGATTAAACTGTTCGAAAAGCAAATTACCACTGAAACTTTGTAATTCTGTGTAGAAAAATGATTGCTAATCCTACAACCGTGCTCATGACTTGGAAAAGTGGGTCTAACATAAGAATTAAAACAGCAACAATTAATCTTAAAATCCTTGCTGAAAACCCAAGGGCTTGCTTATCGCAACCAATAAAACCTGTAGCTACTAACCAAACCGCAATTGGTAATCGAAAAACAATCCAAATAAATTCTTCCCATTGAAAATGGGTAATTAAACTTATTGAGGGGTAATAAACTAAAATAAAGGGAATTAAAAACCCGACTGCAGCTATTTTTACCGCCTGAAAACCCGTCGACATTGGGTTTGATCCCGCTATTGGGG
>CAZNWX010000264.1:0-3813 GCA_964576415.1 uncultured Magnetovibrio sp.
CATTCGAGATGGTGGCCGCGGAGATGATCGCATGGGCGTCGAGATAGCTCTCTCGCGCTGGCGGCGGGCCGATACAGATGCTCTCGTCTGCGAGACGCACGTGCATGGCGTCCGCATCCGCCATGGAATGCACGGCAACACTTTGTATTCCCATTTCACGGCAGGCTCGCTGAATACGAAGCGCGATCTCCCCCCGATTTGCGATGAGGATCTTTTCGATCATCGCCAGCCGATTACTCGATCACCGCCAGGGGTTCGCCGAATTCCACCGGCGTTTCGGAATCGACAAGAATGAGCACCACTTTGCCAGCCTTCGGCGCGGCAATGGGGTTGAAGACCTTCATGGCTTCGATGAGGAACAGGGTTTGATCTTTGGTCACTTGATCACCGACTTGTACGAACGGTGCCGAGTTGGGATCCGGCGCCGTATAGACAACGCCAACCATCGGCGACGTCACGGCGCCCGGATGGTCGGCGTAGGAGGCTTCATCGGCAACCGGTGCGTCTTGCTTTGGCGCGGCGATTGGCCCCGCCACCGGCGCCGCGGCGGGGGCGAGTCTAACGGTGGAGGCGACGGCGTGTTTCGCGACACGGATGCTTAAGCCGTCGGTGCCGTATTCGATTTCGTTTAGTCCGGTCTCATCCAACAATCCGGCCAATTCACGGACCAGATCTAATTCGATCGTCGGTTTCAAGTTTTTCGCCATGGAGGTTGGGCGTCCTTGTTATTATCCGGTCGTTTGTCTGGCGGTTTCCATGCCCATCTCTCGCGGTGCGGTCGCCGCCGACCCCGCTATCATGCCGGGGGGGCGCAGTAAGGTCCAGTTCCCAGGATTCTGGGTGTTGAACCTGCTGACGGAGGGGCTCATAATCAAGTTCTCAAGACCCTGAAACGGTTGGAATTCCAGGTAAAAGAGGACACCCGCCATGCGATTGACCATTAATGGCGAAGAGCGCGATTTCGACGCGCCGTTGACCGTCGAACAGCTGTTGGGCCGAATCGGTATCGAAGGCGGAAAAGTTGCGGTGGAGCGAAATCTGAAAATCGTGCCAAAGTCCAACTATGCCGGTGCGGGCCTCAATGATGGGGACAAGCTTGAGATTGTTCACTTCATCGGCGGTGGCGCGCCGGACAGCGCCGGCAATACTGATCCGGCTGCCGACATGGATGATCCGTTGGTGATTGCGGGCCGCACCTTTCATTCTCGCCTCATCACCGGTACTGGCAAGTATAAGGATTACGAGACCAACCGCCTCGCGGCGGAAGCTGCAGGCGTTGAGATGATCACGGTTGCCGTCCGGCGGGTGAATATTTACGATCCAGACCAGCCCATGCTGATGGATTACCTGGATCCGGAGAAATACACGTACCTGCCTAATACGGCAGGCTGTTTCACCACCGAGGATGCGTTGCGGACCCTACGTCTTGCGCGCGAGGCCGGTGGCTGGGATTTGGTCAAGCTAGAAATCCTGGGCGAGCAGAAAACACTCTACCCGCAGATCGTGGAAACCCTGGCAGCGACAAAAATCCTCACCAAGGAAGGCTTCAAGGTGATGGTATACTGTTCGGACGACCCGATCATGTGCAAACGCCTGGAGGATGCCGGCGCCGTCGCCATTATGCCTCTGGGGGCGCCTATCGGTTCCGGTCTCGGTATTCAGAACCCGGTAAATATCCGCATTATCGTTGAGCAAACGGAAGTGCCCGTGATTATTGATGCAGGTGTTGGTACCGCATCGGACGCAGCCATTGCTATGGAACTGGGATGCGACGGAGTGTTGTTGAACGCTGCCGTAGCTGAGGCTAAAGATCCGATCCTCATGGCGAAAGCCATGAAGCATGCGGTCAAGGCCGGCCGCAAGGCTTATTTGGCCGGACGTATGCCGCGTAAGAAGTTCGCGGACCCGTCCTCGCCGCTGGCGGGTTTGATCTGACTGTCAATTATTTAGGACCGTTCGGTCCATAATGTGTTAGCCTAACCGCTCGCATGAGAAATCAAGGAGGGCGGAATGGCACGACCCCCGGCGTTCGATCGACAAGCGGTCTTGGAACAAGCCATGCAGGTGTTTTGGACAAAAGGATATGCGGCGACCAGCGTTGCGGACCTCACTGCCGCTATGAACCTCTCGAAAAGCAGCCTTTATGGGGCCTTCGGGGACAAACACGCGGTCTTTTTGGAGGCCGTCGAATTCTATCGAGATCACGTCACCGCCCGAGTGCGATCGGCCATAAATCTTCCGACACCGGCTCGCCAGGTGATCCGCTCGATCCTTGGCCGCGCGGTCGACCGCATTCTCGAGCCTGACGGTCGCCGCGGTTGTTTCTTGAACAATAGCGCCGTGGAAGTCGGTCCCGATGATCCGGCCGCGGCGGAACGCTGCCGCAGTGGTCTATTGCTGATGGAAGACACTTTCGAGCGCCTTGTGCGGCGTGCTCAAGCAGAGGGTGATATTGCGGCGGAACACGACCCCCGAAAATTGGCGCGGTTACTGAACGGGACGGTCAACGGCATCATGGTCATTGGCAAAGCCAATCCGGACTATCAAACATTGAAAGATATCGTTGACGCGGTCATGAAGGCCATGGACTGAGGCCGGCGCTAGCTCAGTTCGACCTCGCGCAGCATGAAGGCTGGTACGTGATCGCCGAGGCCCTTCACGGAGGCGTCATCCGCCTCGGGCAACTCATCCTTTCTGGCTTCCTTACGCTGCCGCGAACGACTGCGCTCGCGAGAGGGCCGCTCCTCCGCCGGCGCGGCGTCGGGCGTTTTGTCATTCTCAGCGGTCGCCACGACTTCGGTTTCGGTCGGCGTCGCGTGTTCCAAGGCCTTCCGTCGGTTCCGCTGGCGCTTGGGCTTCTCTTCCACCGCATCCAGTTCACCGCCTTTCGCGCCGTCCAGTTTAATGCGGGGGATGGGTGATTTGGTGACCCGTTCGATGGCGTCGATGTACTTGGCATCCGCCGCCACGGCGATGGTGAAGGCGTGCCCTTTACGGCCGGCCCGGCCGGTGCGGCCGATACGGTGGACGTAATCTTCCGCGTGTGTGGGAACATCGAAATTGAATACGTGGCTCATTTCTGGAATGTCAAGGCCCCGTGCGGCCACGTCGGAACAGACAAGATAGCGCATTTCGCCTGTTTTGAAATTGGTCAAGGTTTCCATGCGCATGGGCTGCGACATGTCCCCGTGCAGACGCGCCGCCTCAAGGCCATGGCGGTTTAAGGACCGATGCACGATGTCCACATCGCGTTTGCGGTTGCAGAAGATCAAGGCGTTGCGTGGATCTTCGTGTTTGATCAATTCGCGAAGCGCATCGCGCTTCATCTTCTGTTCGGCGCCCGGTCCGCGACCGTGCGGGCGGCCCAGGACCAACAATCCCTGGGAGATCGTGTCCGCCGTCGTCGACGGCGGCGCCACGGTAACTTCCTTGGGGTTCATGAGAAATTGTTCGGCCAGCTTCTTGATTTCCTTGGGCATGGTTGCCGAGAACAAAAGCGTCGTCCGCAAGGGTGGCAGCATGGACGCAATCCGCTCCACGTCTGGGATGAACCCCATATCGAGCATGCGGTCCGACTCGTCGATCACGAACACCTTCACATCGTTGAGCAGCAACAGCCCGCGTTCAAACATGTCGATCAACCGCCCGGGCGTGGCGATTAGAACGTCGACCCCCTTGTTCAGGATCTTCGCCTGTTCATCCAGGGATTCACCGCCAATCAACAATGCTTTCGTGAGGCGGTGATTCTTGCCATAGATATCGAAGTTCTCAGCTACCTGAGCTGCTAATTCCCGGGTCGGTTCCAGAATGAGC
>CAZNWX010000265.1:0-3794 GCA_964576415.1 uncultured Magnetovibrio sp.
TCATGGGCGTCTATTGCCGCCGCTGGGGAGTCCCGCTTATCGACGGCGGCACGGTGCGCCTGCCGCGCCTGATTGGCGAAGGTCGCGCCATGGATCTGATCCTGACGGGCCGCCGGGTCGACGCAGACGAAGCGTTGGCAATCGGACTTTGCGAATATGTCGTGCCGGAGGGCGGAGCGCGGGAAAAAGCCGAACATTTGGCGCAGGAGATCGCGCGCTTTCCGCAAAGCTGTGTCCACGCCGATCGACAGTCCGCCCGTGCCCAGCACGGCCTCAGCCTGCGCGAAGCCCTGCGTCAAGAGTGGTGGAACAGTAAATCGGAAGTGACAAAAGGCATTGAAGGGGCAGCCAGGTTTGCGGACGGCAAGGGGCGGGGTGGAGATTTCTCCGATGTATGACCTCAAACTGAGCGAAGCCTGGGTTCCCGCGCAAGCCGACATGCAGATCGATCATGTGGCCATTGGCGAGCTGCTTCGGGCAATCGCCGCCAACAGACCTAACGCCGATGCCTTGGTCGAAGTTACTCAGGCCGGCGAGGTTGGCCGGCGCTGGACCTACGGTGAACTGCTGGAAGACAGTGAACGACTGGCCATTGCGCTGGCCTCCCGATTCAAACCGGGGGAGCACGTCGTTGTATGGGCGCCCAACTCACCCGAGTGGGTCTTGATGGAGTATGCCTGTGCGCTTGCAGGGCTGGTTCTCGTGACCGCCAACCCCGCTTTTCAGGCCAATGAACTGCGCTACGTACTGGAAGACTCGGGCGCAGTGGCTTTGTTTCTTGTCGATGCGTTTCGCGGCAATCCGATGGCGCAAATAGGGAGGGAGGCATTAGAAGGCTTGACGGCAGTCCGCGAGGTTACCGATCTCAACGACAATAATGCGCTATGCAGAACCGAAGATACGATCCCGACATTACCTGAGGTTTCCCCAGATGATGCCGCGCAAATTCAATATACGTCAGGCACGACGGGCTTTCCTAAAGGGGCGGTGCTTAGCCATTTGGGCCTAGTCAACAACGCACGTTTCTATGCTAGCCGTTGCGGCGTTGATGCCGCGTCGACCTGGATCAACATCATGCCCATGTTCCACACCAGCGGCTGCGGCATGGTGACGCTGGGTTGCCTGCAGGCGGGGTGCCGGATGATCTTGATCAGCCTGTTTGATCCAGACGTGATCAATGGCCTGATCAAGAGCGAGAAAACGACGATCATTCTGGGCGTGCCCACCATGGTGTTCGCCCTACAGGACGCTTTTGAGGCCAATCCCCAGGATGTCTCGACGCTTGAGGTCGTGAGCTGCGGCGGTGCCATGGTCGCGCCCGAACTGGTGCGGCGCGTGCAGCGGAACTTCGGTTGCGGATTTTCCACCCTATATGGTCAAACGGAGCATTGCCCCGTGATCACCCAGCATCACCTGAACGATACTATTGACGATATTTGCAACAGTGCCGGCCAACCGATCCCGGCGACGGAAGTATCCATCAGGCGCATTGGTGACAACACCATTGCCGCCATTGATGAGGTGGGCGAAATCTGTGCGCGAGGCCCATGCGCCATGATCGGATATCACGCCAACGAGACGGCCACCAACGAGACGGTTGATGTCGAAGGTTGGCTTCACACGGGCGATCTCGGGGTGATGGATACGCGCGGCTATGTCAGGATCACCGGACGCGTGAAGGAGATGATCGTACGCGGCGGGGAAAACCATTTTCCAGCTGAGATCGAAAACGTCATGCTGGAACACCCGGATATTGCCGAGGTCGCGGTGGTTGGCCTGCCGGATGAGAAATGGGGAGAGATCATTGCCTGCTTTTTCCGAACTGAAGAAAATTGCCCAGTGGAAACCCACGAATTGCACAGCCATTGTCGCGCCAACCTTTCTCCGCAGAAGACGCCGAGCGTATGGCGGCGAGTTGAGAACTTCCCGATGACTGGGTCTGGCAAGGTTCAGAAATTTGCGCTCCGCGATGGGTTCATCGCCGGCGATTACGAGGATCCGACGTCATGACCGATAAGGTTTTATACGAAAAGGACGGCAGGATTGGCCGCATCACCTTGGACCGGCCCGACGTGATGAATGCCATCGACGATGACCTGCCGGTGCAGCTTGAAGCCGCCGTCACCGAAGCCGATGCCGACCCGGATGTACATGTTATGGTGTTATCGGGGAATGGCCCGGCCTTTTGTGCGGGCTACGACTTGGCCTATTACGCTGAAGGCGAGAGCCAAAATCAGGTCGTCCAGGACATGCCCTGGGACCCGATCAAAGATTACGCCTTCATGTGGCGCAATACCCAGCATTTCATGTCGCTTTGGCGCGCCATGAAGCCGGTACTCTGTAAGGTCCATGGCTACGCCGTGGCAGGTGGGTCCGACATCGCGCTCTGCGCCGACATGACGATCATGGGGGAAACTGCGGAAATCGGTTACATGCCGGCGCGGGTATGGGGAACACCGACAACAGCCATGTGGGTATACCGCCTTGGGGCCGAGAAGGCCAAACGCATGCTGTTCACCGGCGATCGCGTGAGCGGGCGCGAAGCGGAAGCCATGGGATTGGTTTTGAAGGCAGTTCCCGATGATCAATTGGATCAAGAGGTCGAGGCGATGGCGAGGCGCATGGCAAGTGTGCCCGTCAATCAACTGGCGATGCAGAAAATGGTGATCAATCAAGCCATCGAAGCCTCCGGCATGATGGAGACGCAGCGATTAGCAACGATCTTTGATGGCATTTCCCGGCATTCACCGGAAGGTATGAATTTTAAACAGCGGGTCGAGGACGTCGGTTGGAAACAGGCCGTCCACGAGCGTGATGAAGGGACGTTCGACTGGACCCGAGATAAGAGCAGGGGTGAAGAAAATTAACGGCCCCTCCGACTATGGCGATTTCAAAGTTCGGCTGGATACAGCTTCCTTTAAAATGACGAGGATCAAAGCGTGACAACAAAAATCTCTAATCTTGATGTATATATCCTTAGAGGACCGAAAGACGAACGTCCTCACTGGGTGAGTAATTTTACAGTCCCCACCGCCAACGAGGTGCTCGTGCGCCTCCGTACTAACGACGGCATCGAAGGATTTGGCCTTGCGACCAGCTACACCAATGCGGAACCCATCCTGGAAGTGTTTCGAAGTGGTATTGCCGATCGCCTTATCGGCGCGTGCCCGCTGGCACCGGAACGCATTTACGAGGACCTTTTCTCCCTGACGGCAAGGCGTCTCGCCCATGAAAAGGGATGGGGGCGTGAAGCGTTGGTCCGAATTTCAGCTGCTGTCGATGTCGCGTGTTGGGACATCATTGGGAAGATGGCGGGCCTGCCCCTTTACCAGTTGTTCGGCGGTTATCGTGACCAGGTCCCTTATTACGTCACCTGCGCCTATTACCGTGATGGCAAAGATCTGATTGAACTTCGCGATGAGATAACTGAACTGAAGGAGCAGGGTCATAGAGGGTTCAAGGCAAAGGTCGGTGGGTTGACCCTGGCTGAGGACATTGAGCGTCTTGGGGTCGTTCGGGACGTTATCGGTGATGATTGTGACCTCATGGTTGACGTTAACCGAGCCTGGAGCCTGGAAACGGCAACAGAGGCGGTCGAGGCTCTCATACCCCTAAAACCAAGGTGGCTAGAAGAACCGCTCCGCTGGTGGGATGACCGCCGAGAGTTAAAGCTTTTATCTCAGCGAACACAAATTCCTCTGTCGGCCGGAGAAAGCGAATTGACCAGCTACGGCTGCCGCGCAGTCATTGAGGAACAGGCTATTCAAATTCTGCAATTCGACGTGACCATGTTC
>CAZNWX010000266.1:0-1838 GCA_964576415.1 uncultured Magnetovibrio sp.
CTTGGTGCTTTTGATACGGGTACGACGGTGGCTGGGGTCCTGACCCAATCGAAGACCGCTGCGGCGCCCGTGGGCTGGTGCCGCAAGAACCTGGCTGGAGGTCAAGCCCAGGCGCTACTGGTGAACTCGGGAAACGCCAACGCATTCACGGGCGTGAAGGGATTGGCAGCCGTGGAGGCCACGGTATCCGCTGTTGCGGACACGCTGACTTGCCGGCCCAGCAGGGTGTTTACTGCGTCCACCGGTGTCATTGGTGAGCAGCTTCCCGCGGAAACCATCACATCGGCCATGGCCGGTCTCTATGATCAATTAACGGATGCAGACAACCCTGCCGTTTGGCAGGCTGCCGCCGAAGCGATCATGACCACCGACACGTTTCCCAAGGGTGCGTCGCAGACAGCGCGGATTGGCGAAACCGAGATCACTATCGCGGGCATCGCCAAGGGTTCCTTCGTATTCACGGACGCGACCATCGGCGCCGAGGCGTTGCAGACCATTCTGTCGGACATAAACGTACGCACCTTTAATTCTATCACCGTGGACAGCGACACCTCTACCAGCGATACGGTCCTGTTGTTCGCGACCGGGGCAGCGGGAAATGCGTCCGTCAACACCGTCGACGACCCGGCCTTGGACGAGTTCAAGACGGCGTTGGAAGAGGTGCTCCGTGATCTGGCGCATCAAATCGTTAGGGATGGGGAGGGAGCAACGAAGTTCGTGACCATCACCGTTACTGGCGCTGAAGACGACCGCGCCGCCAAGGTGATCGCTCTTTCCATTGCCAATTCGCCGCTGGTCAAGACGGCCATCGCCGGCGAAGACGCCAATTGGGGTCGTATTGTTATGGCGGTGGGTAAGGCGGGGGAGGAGGCGGATCGCGACAAGATGGCGATCCGTGTCGGTAGCGTCGAAATCGCTTCCATGGGTGAAGTCGTCGATGGCTACAACGAGGCACCTGTTGCCGAGCACATGAAAGGGCAGAACATCGAAATCGAGGTGGATGTCGGCGTGGCAGCGGGTGAAGGTGCCGGTTTCGCCACGGTTTGGACCTGTGATCTCACCCATGGCTACATCACTATTAATGCCGATTACCGGTCCTGATCCGGGTTGTCTGCAGGCGGAAGTGCGCCTGGCGGCGAATGGGCTACCCCTGAAGCTGGTGGTTGCCGCCGCCCTGGTCGACATCGACAACCGGGTGCTGATCGGTAAACGGCCCGAGGGCAAAGCCATGGCGGGCCTTTGGGAATTTCCCGGTGGTAAGGTGGCCGAGGGTGAACTCCCCGAACGGGCCATCATTCGCGAACTGAAAGAAGAGCTAGATATCGACGTCACCACCAGTTGTCTGGCGCCGCTCACCTTCGCCAGCCATAGCTACGAAGACTTCCATCTCCTGATGCCGTTATATGTTGTCCGGGTTTGGCAGGGCGAGATGCGCGCCAAGGAAGGCCAGGAGTTGAAATGGGTGCGGGCGACCCGACTGACCGATTATCCCATGCCTCCAGCAGACATTCCGTTGATCGCGATCATCCGGGATATTCTCTGAGGTGTCAGTCCGCCGCGTCGGATTTTGACCCCGCTTGTATCGCCGCGCCTTGGTCAAACATCGCCGAGATTTCGCTTTCGCCATAGCCGGTTTCCGCCAGCACCGTTGCCGTGTCGGCGCCGTAGACGGGGGCACCGCGCCGCATTTCGATCTCGGTCTTTGAGAACACGGCCGGCGGGCGTGCTTGACGGAGGCGCCCGGCCTGCGGATGGTCCAACTCGATGATGATGCCATTGGCGTGGATCTGCGGGTGCTGGCGCATTTGGGTGCGTGTTAGAACCGGCGCGCAGGGAAC
>CAZNWX010000266.1:1848-3785 GCA_964576415.1 uncultured Magnetovibrio sp.
CTCCAGGAGCGTTAAAAGGTCATCAGTCGTATGGGGTCGGAGCGCTTCCTGCGTCATGTTGAGCCGATCATCCACGTTGATGTCGCGGAGTTCCGGCGTCTTGAAGCGTTTGTCTTCGAGGAAGTCAGGCCGGTTCAGGGCCTTCGCAAGGCCACGCCAGTGCTTGTCGTGCATGGCGGCGACGCTGATGTAGCTATCGGCGGTCTCATAAATAAGATCGATGAAGGACTGGGCGCGCTCCTCCTTCGCTTCGTCGCCGACAAAGGTATGCCCACCCATGTCGGAGTTCCAAAGGAACGCGACAATGGTATCGAGCATGGAAAGGGTAATGTGCTGGCCTTCACCGTTGCGTTCACGCGCGAACAGGGCGGCAGTGATCGCCTGCGCCGCCTGAATGCCCGTGAGTTTATCGGGAAGGATGGTGCGCACCAGGCGCGGTCGGTCCTTGTCGCTGCCGGCTTGCACGGTGGTCAAACCGGTTAGCGATTGTATCAGGGGATCGAACACGGGTTTTTGGATGTACGGACCATCGAATCCGAATCCGGTGATGGAGACGTAGATCAGGCGCGGGTTCAACGCGCGGAGGACTTCTTCTCCGACACCGATGCGCGCGGCCACGCCGGGACGGAAGTTCTGAATGACCACATCCGCGTCGGCCGCCAGGCGTTTGAACGCCGTCAGCCCCGCCGGGTCCTTAAGGTTAAGAACCACGGAACGTTTGTTTCGGTTGTTGTTAACGAAGGATGCGGAAAAGCCGCCGCGCCGAGTCGCCACATGGCGGGCGAAGTCGCCGCCGCCCGGGTTCTCCACCTTGATCACGTCAGCGCCTTGGTCGGCTAGCATCAATGTCGCCAGCGGCCCGGAAACCATGGAGGTTAGGTCGATCACCTTAACACCGGTAAGCGGTCCTGCCATGACACGTCTCCTTTTTCTACCACGCTGCGAATTTACGCGCGCGGCGCATCTAGCTCAATCGGCCTTTGGGTCAAGGTGTTGTGATGAATTTCATCAGATAGCGTACGGTCTCGTCGGCGTGTACCAGACGGGCCTGGCCCAGATCTAGGGAGCCTATGCGCGCATGTAAGGCGTCGGAACCTGGGTTCGGCGATTCCTTGTTCACTTCGCAAACAATGTTCTCCATGCCATCGGCTCCGGCTTGGGACAATAGGTGCTCGAAAAGATGATGAGCTAGGCCGTAGTCCCAGTGATCGGCAACTGCAAAGATAGGTTCATATGGGCGGAGCGAGCCAAGAAGTCGAAGAACGACTAGAAGTTGAGGTTGTTGTAATCTGCTTGCGTTACCAGCTTTCAGTAGCCGGACCGCACCTGAAAGATCTTCCAATAATTCCACCCTGTCTCTCCCCATGAGGTCACGAGATGCTTTTGGCGCGTTGCCGACCCCGCCTATCCCTTTCGGCACGCCTAGAGGAAACGGTCCCTGTGAAACATTCGGGCCGTTTCACTTTTCCGTTGGCGTGATAGGTTGCGCTTTGCGAAACTGGGAGTGCCATGTTAATGAGCGAACACAAAGTCGTATCGGCGGCGTTAATCATTATCGGCAACGAAATTCTCTCAGGCCGTACCAAGGACACCAACCTTCAGTTTTTGGGTGAACACCTGAACGACATGGGCATCCGCATTCGCGAATGTCGAATTGTTCCCGACATCGAAGACATGATCGTTGAGACAGTCAATTATTGTCGCGCCACCTATGACTACGTGTTTACCACGGGCGGCATCGGCCCAACCCACGACGACATTACCGCCGCCGCCGTCGCCAAGGCCTTCGACACGCCCCTCGAGCGCCATCCGGAGGCGGAGGCCATGTTGTTAGCCAAGTACAAACCTGGGGACGTAACCCCGGCACGTATGAAGATGGCGGATATCCCCTTTGGCGCGTCATTGCTGAAGAATCCGGTTTCCACCGCGCCGGGCTT
>CAZNWX010000267.1:0-3779 GCA_964576415.1 uncultured Magnetovibrio sp.
CGCTGGGAGGCATGACGTATGGACGAACCCAATATCCAGAACCTGGGCACCTTCGACTATGTGATCGCCGGTGCCGGATCGGCCGGCTGCGTGTTAGCGAACCGTCTTTCGGCGGATCAGAAAAACCGCGTCCTCCTGTTGGAAGCAGGCAAGGACGACAGCTATTTTTGGATCCACATTCCCGTCGGCTATCTCTTCACCATGAACAATCCGCGTACGGACTCGTGCTTCCAGACGGAGGAAGAACCCGGCTTGAATGGCCGCGCGCTCGACTACCCTCGCGGCAAGGTTCTGGGTGGGTGTTCGGCCATAAACGGCATGATATATATTCGCGGCCAAGCCCGCGATTATGATCAATGGCGCCAGATGGGTAACGCGGGCTGGGGTTGGGAAGATGTCCTCCCCTATTTTCTGAAGTCGCAGGACCAAGGCCGGGGCGAGAGCGAGAAGCATTCCACGGGCGGTGAGTTTCGGGTTGAGGACATGCGGCTCAGTTGGGAAATCCTGGATGCTTTTCAGGACGCTGCCGCGGAAATCGGTATCCCAAAAACTGACGATTTCAATCAAGGCAACAACGAAGGCTGCGGCTATTTCCAGGTGAACCAGAACAAAGGAATACGTTGGACCACCGCTAAGGGTTTTCTAAAACCCGTGATGGATCGGCCGAACCTCACCGTGTTGACCGAGGCTCAGGCAGCCGGTGTAACGCTGAAGGGCAAACGCTGCACGGGTCTCACGGTCGTTCACAAAGATCGGCTAGCACGCGTCCAGGCCGGCCGCGAAGTGATCCTGGCTGGCGGCTCGATCGGATCACCACAATTGCTCCAGCTCTCCGGGATCGGCCCGGCCAATCACCTGCAGGGCCTCGGCATCGCGATCAACCACGACCTCCCCGGCGTCGGCGAGAACCTCCAGGACCATCTGCAGATTCGTGCGGTCTATAAGGTCAAGAACACCAAGACATTGAACGAGCGTGCCAACTCGTTGATCGGCAAGATTGGGATCGGATTAGAGTACTTTCTGTTCAAACGTGGTCCTATGACCATGGCCCCCAGCCAATTGGGCGGCTTCGCCAAAAGCGATACGGACAAGGAAATGCCAAACCTGGAATATCATGAGCCGCTACACCCCTTCCCCGCCTTCACCGCGTCGGTTTGCAATCTGCGACCGGAAAGCCGGGGGCACGTGCGGATTAAATCTGCAGACCCCCTCCAACAACCCGCAATCCGTCCAAACTACCTATCCGCGCCCGTAGATCGCCAAGTTGCCGCCGACGCACTCCGTTTGACCCGGCGAATCGTATCCGCGGATGCCATGAAACGCTTTGAGCCAGAGGAATTCCTCCCAGGCCCAGAGTATTCGGATGATGCCGACCTAGCCCGCGAGGCCGGAAATATTGCCACCACGATTTTTCATCCGGTCGGCACCTGCAAGATGGGGTCGGACCCCATGGCGGTGGTGGACGATCGGCTTCGGGTGCGCGGGATCAGCGGACTACGGGTCGTCGACGCCTCGGTGATGCCGACCATCACGTCGGGCAACACTAACGCACCGACCATCATGATTGCGGAAAAGGCTTCGGAAATGATCCTGACGGATCAGGTCTAGAGACATTGGGCCCACAGCCCTCGAGGTTTTTAATGCCGAAGAACATACCGTACGGGCCCCATCGGGATGACCAACTTCCGTCAGCGGAAAAACGCCTTGACCAGCATAAGCGACTAGGTTGTTTTTAGGAGGTCACAACAACGTGTCGGTGTACCCGATAAATAGGATCATTTGTCAGGCACACTCATGGGCACAAAAGGCACGGCGGCCAGCAAAGCATTACCTCTACCAGCCCTCCACACAAGATACCGGCTATCAGGACTTAAAGCGGGTCATGATAACTTGGGAAACATTCAGCAATTTTTCGTCTTCCCCAAATCCAGCAATCAGTTGGCACCCGATCGGCATCGCGGTGTCCGCCGCCTGAAATAACGGCAGGGTGATCACTGGATTTCCGGCAAGCGACCACGCGGCGCTGAACGCCGCGTCACCGGTCGATTCCAGGCTTGCCGGCGCTGGCCCCGCAGCACTAGGCGACACCAGAATATCGACACCAGTGAACGCTTCTGCCAGCGATGCCCGCAGGAACGCCGCCTCACGGATCAGGTCTGGGTACCGTCGACTGTCCACCTCGCACCCGTCGGCCAGACGTCCCTCGCGCAACACCGCGCTCAACTGATCCAGATGCCGGGTCCGCTCGTACGCAATGGATCGGCCGAACTCATACCCGCTGATCAGCCGGTGCAATTCGATCAACCGCGTGACCTGGTCGCCGATGGCCACGTCGACCTGTCGCGCTCCAGCGCCAGCCAAATCATCGGCTAAGGCCTCGATGGCGCGTCGGGTTGCAGGCTCGGCGGTATTCCAGGGGGTCACATCGAGCAATCCAAACTTGACATCCGAAAGGGCCATGTCGGTGATCGCTTGTGGTGCCTCCTCCAGCAGAATGGCGCGCAACAAACCTACGTCGTCGATGGTTCGCGCCATGATCCCAAGCGTATCCATGGTCGGCGCGTTGGCAAGGATCCCCGACTTATCAAAATCGCCGTAAGTCGGTTTGTAGCCGACGATGCCGCAGAACGCCGCTGGACGAATGACCGAGGCGGTGGTCTGGGTCCCCAGGCATAGCGGCACCATAAAATCGGCGACGGCGGCGGCGGATCCGGAAGACGATCCACCCGGTGTATGCGCCAGATTGTGCGGATTGCGCGTCGGCCCTGGGTGGCGATGCCCCAGCTCCGTGGTCACGGTCTTACCCATAAAAAGACAGCCGGCCTCGCGCATAATCGCCACCGACCCGCCCTCGCGGCTGACTGGGACGGGGTCATGAAAATCCGTGCCCATCATGGTTGGCATACCGCAAACATCAATAATATCCTTCACACCAACGGGAATGGACGGGCCATGTCCCTGATCGGCGCGGGTGGCGGTCTGTGCGACAGCATCGGGATTGAGGTATGACCAAGCCTGGACGTCTGGTTCGCGGGCGACAATTCGATCCCAGCAGGATTCAACCCAGGCCGTTGGCGTCAACTCACCCGCGGCAATGCGGTGCAGCGCTTCCGTGGCGCTTAGCTCACATGGTTCGCGACTGTCCTTCATAAAAGCATCCTTATTCGTCGTGACCACGCAGCTTATGGGCTGTGGCGCTCCGCTGCCAATGACTAAAAAGGTGGCGTTGATATTCGCACGTCGCCTCGATATGAGTGGCCAATGGCCCTCAGGTAATCAGCGACCCATCAAGTATGTAACGCAGCCCCGAATCTTCGACCTCCAAAACCCAAATATCAGGGTCAAACGACAACTGACGCTGGATGTAAGCCTCCGCCTCTGCATCCAACACGACGCCCTCCCCAGAGCCTCGGGTCCAGGCCCGAGATCCATCCCCAGCGCGGGCCTGGACGAATACTTCAGACGTCCCGTCCATTCTATCCAACTTAACGATTACGGCCCCGGCATCCGGGTCGCCGCGCCGACGGACGAAAGCCGGCAGCATAGCCTGGTCACACAGGCGCAACTGCGCCTTCACCCAGATCTCCGTCCGCAAACGCGGCTCCGCCATTACCTTGCACTCCGTTTGGCTCCGTGACAGGGTTTCCTGCGCGCACCATACAGGAGACCGCCATGTTCGTCCTGCACGAAACATTGAACGTCGATACGGTTCACGTGATCGATTGGTCGCTCTGTCGCGTGCTGTTCGGGAAGAAGAAGAGTGAGCGGTCCGAGCTTCG
>CAZNWX010000268.1:0-3771 GCA_964576415.1 uncultured Magnetovibrio sp.
GAAGCGCGCATGGACAATGGTGTGGGTGTGCATCGCGCCAATCCGGACCGGCTTGGTCGGGCGCGGCGTCTAGATGACGTGGTTGGCCGCTACACCGAACACGTGAAGCGGACGTTTCCGCGTGGCTCGCAGCTGGATGGGCTGAAGGTGGTGGTCGACTGCGCCAACGGGGCAGCCTATAAGGTGGCACCGGAAGTGTTGTGGGAACTGGGTGCCGAGGTGGTGCCCATCGGTGTCGATCCGGATGGCTTCAATATCAACCGCGGATGCGGCTCCACGGATACGGATTACATGCAGGCCCAGGTGATGGCCCACGGTGCCGACATCGGCTTGGCGCTGGACGGTGACGCCGATCGCTTGATCGTGTGCGATGAGAACGGTGCCCTGATCGACGGCGACCAGATCATGGCGTTAATTGCCGCCCATTGGGCGGAGGCCGGTCACTTGGCTGGTGGCGGCGTGGTCGCCACGGTCATGTCGAATCTTGGGTTTGAGAAGTATCTGAACGCCAAAGGCATTCGTCTTCTGCGAACCCAGGTGGGAGACCGCTATGTGGTCGAGGAGATGCGCAAGGGTGGATATAACCTGGGCGGTGAGCAGTCAGGCCATATTGTCTTGGGTGATTATGGAACCACGGGCGACGGCCTCGTCGCGGCGTTACAAGTGTTGGCCGTATTGGTCGCCGAAGGTGGCTGGGCCAGCGAGGTTTGTCGCCGGTTCGATCCGTATCCGCAGCAGCTCACTAACGTCCGTGTCTCCGGTGGCCGACCGCTTGAGGACGCGCGTGTGAAGAAGGCCATACAGGACGGCGAGGCCCGTTTGGCCGGTACCGGCCGGCTTTTGATCCGCCCGTCTGGCACGGAACCTGTGGTCCGGGTCATGGCCGAGGGCGAGGATGAGGCCTTGATCGCCGCGATTGTCGATAATGTCGCCGAGGCTATCGCGCAAGCAGAAGCGGGGGCGATGTAAATCATGAACGGCCGGGTCCTAATTATCGCAGGGTCCGATTCCGGCGGCGGTGCCGGAATCCAGGCCGATATTAAGACCGTGACCGCCTTGGGTGGTTTTGCGATGACGGCGATTACCGCACTAACGGCGCAGAATACGACTGGCGTCCAAGGTATCCATGAGGTGCCTGCCGATTTCGTCTCTCAGCAGATGCACAGCGTGATTGATGATCTGGGTGCCGACGCCGTCAAGATTGGCATGCTGCATCGCCCGGAAATCATCGAAGCCGTTGCGAACGTCCTTGCCGACAAGTTACCGGATGTGCCGGTGGTCCTGGACCCCGTCATGATTGCCACTAGCGGTGCCCGGCTGATCGAAGATGCCGCTGTGGAAGCCTTAGTGGAACGCTTGTTGCCGTGCGCTGATCTCCTGATACCCAACGCGCCCGAGGCGGCGGCCCTGAGCGGTCGGATCGTCGAGACCATCGACGATGCCGCCGCTGCCGCACGGAGCATGCGGGACATGGGCGCGCGGGCTGTTCTGATGAAGGGCGGTCACCTCGGCGGCGATACGGTCATTGACCTTCTGTTCCAGGGTGACGATCAGTCGATGCGTTTTACGGGAGCGCGCATCGACAGCCGCCATACCCACGGCACGGGATGTACGCTTGCATCCGCATGTGCGGCCGGTCTTGCCCAGGGGCTCTCTTTGGAGGCGGCGGTTGGTAGGGCGCATGCCTATGTTCGCGCGGCCATCGAAACCGCTCCCGGCTACGGCGGTGGATATGGGCCTCTCAATCACGCCCACACAGTCCGTGCGGATTGATATCAAGGGTCAGCGCTGCCCACCGGGAAAGGAAGGGAAATCGTTGTGAGTGGGTTCAACATTTCCTTCCCCCATCGGTCCCGTCGGAAGCTCAATAGATCATGATGTACTTGCGGGCGCATTCCAATGGCGACGCCCATGCGGATGCCGGCGACGTTCTCAGCGTATTGTGCTGGCGGATTCTGCCAAGTGGCTGAAGCTGATGCAAGACGCTGACGCCATCGTCGCCTACAGCCGCGAGCAGATCGCCGCCCATGGCCTGGAGGTCGAAGAAGTGCGTGACGCGGTGGTTAAATACCTTTTTGGCGATCAAATTCTGCCCATCGACCCGGCTCTTCATCCGAAACCATGACCGTCTCCGCTACCACCGCCGAACCGCCCTCTTCGCACCTCGCCGCAGCCTTCGCCATAGTCATCTTCAATGCCCTGATTTGTGGAGAAACAACGGCCGCTATGACGCTGGCAGCCCCGATGAAGGAACGCGACGCCATGCGCGGTAAGGGGTCGAGTTGATCCTTTCTGGTTGCAACGCCGACAAGGTCCTGTTCTGTGAGACCTTAGTATCGGCGAAAATTGGGAATTGAACTGAGAGGCCGACGCTACGATGTTAGGCAACATGATAGCGATCGAGTCGATCTGGGAGAGAGACTATGACTGAAGAAATTTTCCGCGACGATGCCTACGCCAAATCCTGCGAGGCTACCGTGGTATCCGTCGACAAGGCCGGTATCGAGTTGGATCGCACCATATTTTACTATGAAAGCGGCGGCCAACCCGGTGATACGGGCACATTGGCCACCGCCGATGGCCACACGGTTGAGATCGCCGATACCCGCATGGATCGAGGTTCAGGTCGACACGTACACATTCCCGCCGAAGGGACGCCGATTCTGGTCCCGGGCGATACAGTGACGGCCACCATTGACTGGGAGCGGCGGCATCGCCTTATGCGCATGCACACGCTGCTTCATTTGATCTGTGCCATTGTCGACGTGGATATCACCGGTTGTCAGATTGGCTTGGAAAAGAGCCGTATTGACCTAAACACGGATGGTAAGCCCGACAAGGAAGCAATACAGGCCCAACTGGACGAACTGGTGGCCAAGGACCTACCGACGGCTGCTAAATGGATCACCGATGAGGAACTGGCGGCGCAGCCGGAACTTGTGAAAACCATGTCCCTCAGTCCGCCGACCGGTATCGGAAAGGTCCGTCTGATAGGCGTGGAGGGTATCGACCTCCAGCCTTGCGGCGGAACCCATGTGGCGTCAATTGGAGAAATTGGCCGGGTCCGTGTCGGCAAGATCGAGAACAAGGGTAAGCAGAACCGGCGGATCAACGTGCACCTTGAGGATTGAGTGAGCGCAACGCCCCATATATTTCCCGCCGGACCCAAGCGCAGCGTGCAAATCGCCGAGCTTTACCCGCATGGCCGCCGGCGAAGCTTTTCTTATCGCTTTCGCCGAACGCCACGCCGACAGCGCCCTGAACCAGCATTCATTACTCCAATACGCTAGTAACGCACTGTTGATGGTGCGCACCCTCTAACCTGCTAGGGAGAAAGTCATGTCTACCAATGCTTACAATATTGCAGTTATCGCCGGCGACGGCATCGGCAAAGAGGTCATGCCGGAAGCCATCAAGGTCCTCGAGGCCGTGGCCAGTAAGCATGATCTGGATTTCAAGTTCGATGAGAAGGACTGGAGCTGCGAACGATATCACAAGACCGGCGCGATGATGCCGGAAGATGGGCTGGCGTCCATCAAGGAACATGATTCGATCCTTCTGGGTGCCGTTGGGTTTCCAGGCGTTCCGGATCACATCTCGCTCTGGGGCCTGTTGATACCGATCCGCCGGGACTTTAACCAGTACGTTAATCTGCGGCCCGTACGCCTGTTTGAGGGCATGCCCTGTCCGCTGGCAGGCCGCGAACCTGGCGAGATCGATATGTTGATCGTCCGCGAAAATGTGGAAGGCGAATACTCCGCCATCGGCGGA
>CAZNWX010000269.1:0-3769 GCA_964576415.1 uncultured Magnetovibrio sp.
AAGGGTGCGAAGGGGTTTGTTGTGGAGAAGATTGAGTAGAGACCTCTGAAGCGCAACCAATGAACGGCTTAGTCGATGGCAAAGTGATCCGGGCAGCGGCGATAAAGTGTTACGGCGAGTTAGACCCCCACGTATTTATTATGATGACTAGGGAAAGAGACGAATTAAAAAGAGGGATATTGCCGGGAACGCGAAGAGAAGCGTGACGCGGAGCAAGTCGCTGGCCAAAAAGGGCAGCACCCCTTTAAAGGTCTCCGAGATTGGGACGTCGCCGGCCATTTTGTTGATAATGAAGACGTTCAGGCCCACCGGCGGCGTAATCAGGCCTACCTCGACGACAATTAGGGTCAAGATACCGAACCAGATGGCCGTTTCCTCCGCCGACATGCCAAATTCAAGCGTCATAATCAGCGGAAAGAACACCGGGATGGTCAGTAGAATCATGGCGAGGCTATCCATCAGGCAGCCGAGCAACAGGTAGAGCACCAATATGCCGGCGACCACGAACAACGGCGCGAAATTGTTGTCGACGACGAAGGCGGCCAGCGTATTGGGGAGTTGGGTCAAGGCAATGAAGGAGTTGAAGAACTCCGCGCCGAGTAAGACGAAAAAAATCATGCCAGAGGTCACGGCGGTGCTTTTGATGACATCAGCCAGGCTGTGCCAGTTGAAATCCTTGTGGATCATGGCCACCAAGCCCGTCCCGGCGGCGCCGATGGCAGCGCCTTCGGTCGGCGTGAACCAACCCAGGTAAATGCCGCTCAGCATGAACACGAAAATGACGATGACGTGCCAGATGTCGAGAAACAGTTGCCAACGTTCTCGCCAGGGCACCGCCGGTTTTGACGGCCCGGCGCCGGGCACCATGCGGACAACGACGGCAATGGCCATGATGTAGCCAATCGCCGCGATTAAACCGGGCACGAAGGCGGCCAGGAACATCTTAGCGATGTTCTGTTCCGTCAAGATGGAATAGATAATGAGAATAACCGACGGCGGAATGAGGATGCCCAATGTGCCGCCGGCAGCGAGTGCGCCTGTGCTCAGCGACCCGGAGTAGCCGAGGCGACGCAACTCGGGCAGCGCCACCTTTCCCATGGTCGCCGCAGTCGCCAATGACGATCCGCAAATGGCGCCGAAGCCGGCGCAGGCGCCGACCGCCGCCATGGCGACCCCGCCCTTGCGATGGCCGAGGCAGGCGCCGGTGAACTTGAACAGCGATTCACTCATGCCGGCCTTGGTGGCGAAGTTCCCCATGAGCAGGAACAGGGGAATGACCGAAAGGGAATAATTGGAGAACAGGTGCCAGGCGCTGGTCTTCACCTGCGACATGATCGGCAGCCAGCCCGAAATGATGGCCGTTCCGCAACCGCCGACGATAAGCATTGCCAGGCCGATTGGCACGCGTACAGACAAAAGCGCACAAAGAACCGGAAAGGCCAATATGCCGAGGGTTACGCGTTCCATGGGAGAAGGTCTTATCCTTGAGTCAAAGGATCAGGCGCGCTGTGCGAGCAATGCGGCCTTCACTAAGAAGGTATAAAAGCAGCAGACGGACAGGAGGAAAAAAGACAGGACCACAGGCAGGAACGGTATCCAGACCGGCGTCTGCAGGAGCATGGTCTCCTCGTTGTATCTGTACATGTCTTGAGCGCCGTAGACCATCCGCCAGGCGAAGAAACCGGCAACCACCCCAAAGGCGAGCGCACTGAAGCCATCGAGCGCCGTCTTCACACGCTCAGGCGAGCGCGCTGTGATGAAATCGACGATAACATTGCCGCTATGCATATGGCAAAGCGGAAGGAATGCAGAGATCGCCATGGCGCATCCTATTTCGACAAGTTCAAAATCGCCGAGCAATGGTGTCGAAAACAAGAAGCGTCCAAGGATGGACAGAAAACTGACACTTACGATGATCAGCAGCACGGCACCGCCGAACAGTGCCAGAATGTTTGTCAACAATAGTAATATCCGCCCGAACCTGTCGTCCGGGCGGATATCACCTTGGATGTTAGGATCATCCAAATTACTTCTCGTATTTTGCGATCAGATCACGAGCGGTTTTGACTAGCTTCGCGCCGTCGAGCCCTTTCTTGTTGGCATTGGCGATCCATTCCTCAACCAGTTTCGCTCCCGCAGCTTTCATTTCGCTCAGCGGGGCTCCAGACAAAGTGTGGAACTTGCCGCCGGCTTTTTCCGCAAGTGCGCGGGCCGGAGGTTCGAACCCATCCCACAATTCGCCGGCCCACTTTGCCAGCGCGAGACCGGAATTGGCATCAATCACCTTTTTCTGTGCCGGGCTGAGCGATTGATATTTAGCCTTGTTCATGAGGAACAGGAATGGTGTCGTGTAAAGGCCGCGGTCTCCTGACACATCCGTGTGGGCTTTGGTCAGTTCCTGCAACTTGAAGGCCGGCATGATCTCCCACGGCACCACCATGCCGTCGATCACACCCTTGGATAGTGACGGCGCCACCGCCGGGACAGGCATGCCGACTGGCGTCGCGCCAAGGCTCTTGAGCATTTGTGCGATGACCCGCGTCGGCCCGCGCATTTTCATACCCTTGAGGTCTGCCGCAGACTTTATCAGCTTATTCTTCGTGTGGATCATGCCCGGCGCGTGAACGTGTACGGCCAAAATCTTGTAATCCTTAAGGTCTTCCTTGGCGACTGTTTCCGCATATTCCTGGGCCGCCTGTGACGTGGCCTTCGAGGATGAAGGCATGAACGGAAGATCGAAAACTTCCAGCCGTGGGAAACGGCCGGCGGTATAGCCTGCAACGGTCCAAATGATATCAACCACACCGTCGCGGACCTGGTCCGCCAACTGCGGCGGCTTCCCGCCAAGCTGCATGGACGGATAGATTTCCACTTTGATGTCGCCGTTTGATTCAGCGGTCACTTTGTCCGCCCATGGCTTTACAAACTTCGCGTTGGAGTTCGCCGGCATCGGCGGGAATGAGTGGAATTTCAGTGTGACCGGCTCGGCGGAAGCTGAATAACTAAAACCTAGGCCCACCAATGCAGCCGCGCAAAGTGTCAGCGCCTTATTCATGTGTGAAGTCCTCTCTATCAGAAGTGCCGGTCCATCCTCCCCAGGCACGTTAACAATATTTACCGAATCACGATTTTGAAATTCGATTACACTAAATTCAATTATTATCATATAGTGGGAATAAATGAAATGATAAATTCGATAATTATTGTTAAATGACATTTTTTTCGGCAGTGTGTCGATCAATGTAGATACCCTTCGGTGCACAGACTATTGGTAGAACATTCCACAAGAGGCGAGATAACGGTCGGGTTATGACGATAATCGGGTTAGGATACCTAGGCATTCAGTCAGCCAAGGTCGAAGACTGGTCGGACTTCGCGAGCCGACTGCTTGGCATGCAATGCCTCGAGCGAACCGGAAACACGGCGGGATTTCGAATGGATGATCGGGCGCAACGCCTATTCATCACCGGCGAAGAGGGCGAAAGACTTGGATTTATTGGGTGGGAAGTCGAAAGCAGTAACGATCTCCAGTTGTTCGCTGAAAGACTGGAAAATGCCGGCGTCAACGTCACCGTGGCAGGTCCGACCCTTGCCGATCAGCGGTTTGTTGAAAGCCTGATCTACTTCACCGATCCTGCGGGCAACCGAATTGAATTGTTTTGTGGACCGATGAAAGCAGACGGCCCCTTTGCTCCGGGCCGTACCCACAGTGGGTTTTTGACCGGTCCCTACGGACTAGGTCATGCGGTCCTTCATGTCGACGAAGCCG
>CAZNWX010000270.1:0-3746 GCA_964576415.1 uncultured Magnetovibrio sp.
GACAACTCTGAAGGGAGCGATGTTTTGGCAATGAAGTTTGTCAACAACGCGTGGTATGTTGCGGGTTGGGCTAGTGAGTTTGAGAGCCGGTTAAAATCGATCACAATTCTCGAACGCAATATAGTGGCCTACAGAACTATAGATGGTCAGGTTGTCGCACTTGATGACCGTTGCCCCCATAAGTTCCTCCCTCTCTCCAAGGGTCAGTTGGTCGAGGACCAGATCGTCTGTGGCTACCACGGCCTCACCTTTGGCGGCGACGGCGTCTGCAAACGGGTCCCTGGCCAAAGCAACATTCCACCCTCGGCGACGGTCCATGCCTATCCGACTTACGAACGACACGGTATCGTCTGGATTTGGATGGGTGAGCATGAGCATGCAGATACGGCGGACGTTTTCGATCTTCCCCAATTCGAAGATCCGGCCTGGGAAGCGCATCTGGGAGAGGCTCTTCATCTCAAGTGCAATTATCTCAGCGTTGCCGAAAATCTTGTCGACCCTGCGCATGTTAGCTGGGTGCATCCGACAACGCTCGGAAGTGCGGCCAGTGAAGACATTCCCGTCGAGTTTGAGATTACAGACAAAAACATTATCGCGTGGCGCTGGATCAGGGATTCTCCACCGATCGGCTTTTTCCAACAGTATGGAAATTTCGGTGGCAACGTGGATCGCTGGCATTATTATTACCTCCACCTCCCTTGCACCGCCGTTATCGATTTCGGCAGCGTGGAAACCGCATTGCAACTGCCGGAGACCCGCCGTCACGAGGGGTGTCAAATCTACGCCATTCACTTCATGACGCCCATCACTGCGAACTACACCATTGATCGTTGGATGCACATCCGCAACACGGCCATCGACGACGATCAAGTGGCCACGCAAATAGATGCAATGTTCAAGGTTGCCTTCGACGAAGATAAAGCGATCCTTGAAGCCATTCAGGCCGAAGAGGAGCGGGCGGCCAGTCCACCGACGTTGCGTCTTGCCATCGACAAGGGTGCTAACGTATACCGCAAACGCATCGACCGACTCATTGAGGCAGAATCACTTCAAGCGGCGGAATAGATTTTCAACCAAGCAGAGCCAAAGCATCTACATTGGCATCAACAGAGAGGACACGACATGAGACTTTCAAAATTTCTGACGGGCGGACTTGTTGCAGCGGTTTCCGCCGTTTGGGGCGTCAACGCAATGGCCGCCGATACCATTAAGATCGGCGACATCAACAGCTACATACGCCTTCCCGCCCACACAATCCCCTATAAGAAAGGTACCGAGCTCGCGATTGACATGATCAATAACGCTGGCGGGGTATTGGGTAAGAAGCTCGAGATTGTCTCTCGCGATGACCAGGGTAAGCCTGGCGAGGCCGTGAAGATCGCCGAGGAACTGTTCACGCGTGACGGGGTCGTGATGATTTCTGGATCCTTGTTCAGCCACATTGGCCTCGCGCTGACGTCCTACGCGGGTCAGAAGAAACGGCTGTATCTGGCCGCCGAACCGCTGGCCGATGCATTGGTGTGGGCAAAGGGCAATCGCTACACCTTCCGCCTGCGTCCGTCGACCTACATGCAGGCCGCCATGCTGGCGGAAGCCGCAGCGAAGGTTTCCAAGGCTAAGAAATGGGCCACAATTGCGCCCAACTACGCCTACGGCAAGGATGCCGTCGGCGCCTTCAAAAAGGTTCTCAAGGCGATCCGTCCGGACGTGGAATTCGTCACCGAGCAGTGGCCCGGCCTGTTCAAGATTGATGCCGGCGCCGAAGTGCAGGCCATCGAAGCGTCCAAGCCTGACGCCATCTACAACGTCACTTTCGGCGGTGACCTAGCGAAATTCGTACGCGAAGGCGACCTGCGCGGCCTGTTTAAGGGCCGCCTGACCTTGGGCCTGCTGACCGGCGAGCCCGAATATCTTGACCCCTTGAAGGGTGACGCACCAGCCGGTTGGGTCGTCACGGGTTATCCCTGGTACGCGATCAAGGATGCGGCTCACCAGAAGTTCGTCGACGCCTACCAGAAGAAGTTCAGCGACTACCCACGCATCGGCTCCATCGTCGGTTACAACACGATGCTGTCCGTCGCCGCCGCGCTTAAGAAGGCCGGTTCCACCGATACGGAAAAGCTGGTCGACGCCTTCGAAGGCCTGGACGTCGATACCCCCATGGGCAAGGTCCACTACCGCAAGATCGACCACCAGTCCACCATGGGCGCCTGGGTCGGCAAGATCGCCGTCAAGGACGGCAAGGGCTTGATGGTCGACTGGGCCTTCAAGGACGGTGCCAAGTACCTGCCGTCGGACGCCGAAGTCATGAAGATGCGTCCTGCCAAATAGCCTGCCTGAACCCGACGGGGCGCGCCACAAACGCGCCCCGTCCCCTTTTCCCTTTCCCTTTCCCTTTCCCGACTAGACCGGGCTGAACTGCCGCCATGGCCTTTTATTTCGCGCAATTGCTGACCGGCATGGCGAACGCTTCCGCCCTGTTTCTGGTGGCGTCAGGGTTATCCATCATCTTCGGGGTCACCCGGGTTGTGAACTTCTCGCACGGGTCGCTGTACATGCTGGGCGCCTACATCGCCTACTCGTCGATGACCGTTTTGCCGGGCATCATCGGGTTCTGGGCGTCGATCCTGGTAGCCGGGCTGGCGGTGGGCCTAATCGGCATGATCATCGAGGTCTGCGTCCTGAAGCCCATCTACAAGGCACCGGAACTGTTCCAACTGGTCGCCACCTTCGGCGTGATCCTGGTGATCCAGGACATGGCGCTCCTTATCTGGGGTCCCGAAGACCTGTTTGGTCAGCGCGCGCCGGGCTTCGAGGGCGTCGTCGAGATCTTTGGTGAACGGGTCCCCTCCTATGACCTGGTTCTTATTGTCCTCGCCGTGGTCGTGCTGATCGGGCTTTGGTACCTGTTCACCAAGACCCGCGTCGGCATACTGGTCCGCGCAGCGACGCAAGACCGCGAGATGGTCTCGGCCCTGGGCGTCAATCAATCGGTGCTGTTCTCCGGCGTGTTCTTCCTAGGCGCCTTCCTGGCCGGCATTGGCGGCGCCGCCCAGTTGCCCAAGGGCAGCGCCAACCTGCTCATGGATTTTGGCATCCTGGCGCCGATCTTCGTTGTTGTGGTGACCGGCGGCATGGGATCCATCTGGGGCGCCTTCGTGGCGGCCATGCTGATCTCCGTATTGCAGGTCTACGGTATCCGTTTCCTGCCCAATTCAACCTTGGTACTCATGTTCATCGTCATGGCCGTGGTCCTGGTGATCCGGCCCTGGGGCCTTTTCGGCAAGCCAGAGGCCGCTGGTGATCACGGCTCTCAGGGACCGCCGCCGAAGCCCTTCCGCCAACTCGATCCAAGCGGCCGGATCATCGTCGCGGTGATCATCGCGGCCCTGACCCTGGTGCCCCTATCGGGCGTCAATTTCCTGTCGGTCCTGTTTGCCGACATCATCATATTCTGCCTGTTCGCCGCCAGCCTGCATTACATCCTGGGCGTCGGCGGGCCCGTCTCCTTCGGCCACGCGGCCTGCGACGGCGGCGGCGCCTACGTGGCCGCCCGTTTCGTCCAGTACTCGGGCACGCCCATGGAACTGGCGCTGATGCTGGCGCCCTTGGGTGCGGGTTTCGCCGCACTAATTATCGGCTGGTTCTGCGTCCGCCTCACGGGCGTCTACTTCGCCATGCTGACCCTGGCCTGCGCACAGGTGCTGTGGTCCATAGTCTTCCAATGGGACGAGGTCACCGGCGGC
>CAZNWX010000271.1:0-3744 GCA_964576415.1 uncultured Magnetovibrio sp.
CCTTATGCATGTCGATAAAGATCTCCGACAGCCGGCCGTCTTCGTACTCGCCGGTTCGTAAGTAGACCTTGTGTCCGCCGACGGTCGCCTTCTGGGTGTAGCCCTTGCGGCGGTGTGGCGGGCGAAGCCGCTCGGCGACGAATCGTTCGACGATGCGTTCCGCGACGATCTCCGCGCGGACTGTTGACGGTGCCTCGGCGACCGCTTCTTCCATGTCTCCGGCTAAGTCCTCTTCATCCACCAGAGCGGCTGAGAGCGGCTGGGACAGTTTCGAGCCGTCACGGTATAGCGCGTTGGCTTTGACCCCCAGACGCCAGGACAGCATGTAGGCTTCCATGCAGTCCTTAACCGTCGCCGCGTTCGGCATGTTGATGGTTTTGGAAATGGCGCCTGAAATGAACGGCTGGGAGGCAGCCATCATGCGGATGTGGCTATCGACGGAGAGGAACCGTTTACCGATCCGCCCGCAAGGGTTGGCACAGTCAAACACAGGGAGGTGCTTATCTGCCATATTCGGTGCGCCCTCAAGGGTCATGGCGCCGCAAACATGCGTATTGGCAGCTTCGATTTCCGCCTTCGAAAACCCTAGCGCCTTCAACATGTCGAAGCTCACGTCCTCCAATTGGTCATCGGAGAAGCCAAGAGTTTCTTTGCAGAACGTTTCCCCCAACGTCCACTTGTTAAACACGAACTTGATGTCGAAGGCCTCGCCAAGGACATCTTCTATCAGGGCGATGACATCGTCGCTAAAACCTTTGCCGGCAAGGGTTCCATGATTG
The DNA here is from genome assembly GCA_964576415.1 of uncultured Magnetovibrio sp. Lineage (GTDB taxonomy): Bacteria > Pseudomonadota > Alphaproteobacteria > Rhodospirillales > Casp-alpha2 > UBA3470. The sequence continues at coordinate 780 of CAZNWX010000271.1, forward strand.
ATTCCCGGCGCATCCTTCAAGGAACCGTGCCCGGTGGCGTAGCTGATCATTGTTTTGATCTCATCGTCGCCGTAGCCCATGTTGTGCAGCGCGACTGGGACCATACGGTTGATGATCTTGAAGTAGCCGCCGCCGGCAAGCTTTTTGAACTTCACTAAGGCGAAGTCAGGTTCGATGCCCGTGGTATCGCAGTCCATAACGAGACCGATGGTCCCAGTGGGCGCGATCACGGATACCTGCGCGTTGCGATAGCCAAAAGCTTCACCGCGGTCGAGCGCTAGATCCCAGGCACGCACCGCCGCCGTGGCCAAATCAGCATCCGGGTTCTCTTCGGCGTTCAACGGCACCGGTAGAACTGAGAGTTTTTCATAGCCGTCCACCGCACCACGCGCCGCACGGCGGTGGTTACGCATGACTTTAAGCATGGGTTCGCGGTTTTCCTCGAAGCTCGGGAACGGCCCCAGTTCTTCAGCCATTTCCGCCGACGTAGCATAGCACGTACCAGTCATGAGCGCCGAAATCGCGCCGCAGATGGCGCGGCCTTCAACCGAGTCGTAGCCATAACCGGTCGCCATGAGATAGCCACCGATGTTGGCAAAGCCGAGGCCCAGCGTCCGGAACTTGTACGACAGTTCCGCGATCCGCGCCGACGGGAACTGCGCCATGAGCACGGCGATCTCCAACGTCATGGTCCACAGCCGAACGGCATACTCGAAACCTTCGACGTCAAAGGAATTGTCGTCCTGGCGGAACATGAACAGGTTCAGGGACGCCAGGTTGCAAGCCGTGTCGTCCAGGAACATGTATTCGGAACACGGGTTAGAGGCGTTGATCCGGTCCGTGCTAGAACAGGTGTGCCATTCGTTGATCGTTGTGTCGTACTGAATCCCCGGGTCGGCGCAGGCCCACGCGGAATACCCGATATCGTTCCACAAGTCCTTTGCCTTGACGGTTTTTGAAATTTCACCGTCTTTGCGGCGAAGCAGATCCCAATCCCCGTCACTGAGGACCTTTTCCAGGAATTCGTTGGTAACCCGGATGGAGTTGTTGGAGTTTTGGCCCGACACGGTCAGATAGGCGCCGGAGTCCCAATCCGTGTTGTAGGTCGGGAATTCCATTTCCGTGTAACCCTGGCGGGCAAACTCGATGACCCGATGAATATAGTTTTCCGGGATAAGGGACTTGCGCGCGGCGATGACCGCCTTCTTCAGGCCCTTGTTTTTCTTGATATCGTAGCGGTCTTTGGCATCCACCGCGTCGTCATGGCAAGCCGACATGACCTCGTTCAAATGCTTCGAGATCATTCGCGAGCCGGCGACCAGGGACGCTACTTTCTGCTCTTCCAACACCTTCCAATTGATGAAATCATCAATGTCCGGATGGTCGACATCGACAACCACCATCTTCGCCGCGCGCCGCGTCGTGCCGCCGGATTTAATGGCGCCGGCGGCGCGGTCACCAATCTTCAGGAAGCTCATGAGGCCCGAAGATTTACCGCCGCCCGACAACGGCTCGCCGTCGCCGCGGATCTTCGAAAAATTGGACCCGGTACCTGACCCATACTTAAATAGCCGTGCAGGCGTGCGGCTGAGGGTGTTCATAGGCGGATTCGGAACGCACCAGATTCCCCGTTTGGAAGTCCACGTAGTGGTGTCCTTGAGCGGGGCCGTCGATTCCATAGGCCCAATGCAACCCCGTGTTGAACCATTGCGGTGAATTCGGGGCGGCGAACTGGGCGCACAACATATAACGCATTTCGTCGAAGAAGTGGTGGGCGTCTTCCTCACCGTCGAAGTAGCCGCCTTTCCAGCCCCAATATGTCCAGGTGCCAGCCAAGCGATCAAAAACCTGCTTTGCGCTGGTCTCGCTACCGAACCGGTCGTCCTCGGGAAGATCGGATAGAGCGTCGTCATCCGGCTCGCTGCGCCATAGCCAAGAAGGAACGTCGTTCTCTTCCACCTTCTTCAGGCGGGCAGGAACGCCGGCCTTCCGAAAATACTTCTGCGCCAAGACATCGCAGGCCACCTGCGACCAGGCCGTGGGAACTTCCATTTCCTCCAGATTAAAGACGACGGAGCCGTCTGGGTTCCGAATTTCACTGGAAGCCGTGCGAAATTCGAAAGCCGCGTAGGCAGATTTTGTTTGTTTCGTGAAATGTCGCGTTATCCGCATTGTGCCCCCACGGTAGGTCTCGGGTTATAGACTTGTTTTGGACCCTAACTCGGCGCCCCGGTTGCGACCTTACTTGAGCGAGTCATTCTTCTTTGCCCAACTCTGGCTTTTATTAGCCCCTGTCTCTCGGCTAGAGGATACCAGATATCGTGCGTGCCCAGGTGCAACAGCAACGGAATGTAGCGTATCGAATTTTGACCCGCAACAGTTAAATACCATATCTAGCGGCTGATTTTGCAGCAAAGTACTTTATTTTGTGTAAATCGTGTGAATATGTGGATTAGCAGCGAATCGCCAGATTCCCTTGTCCGAATCGGGACGATGCCCAGTAAATATGAAGGCCATTTGGACCCTCATATCTCGTTGGGATATGATTTTAGTAATATCGGGCCGGGCCACCTGCGCCTTACTTAAGGTGGTGCCAATCATCATATAGTGAGGTGCTAATCTTCCCTCGGAGGGGCGGTTCGGTGCTGGACGATTTCCCAGCGGAGTGCCATAGTTCATTGCCGATTTGAGGCGCCACAACACAACGGGCAACGGCTATGAATTTGGGGACAATCATTCATACTTGGATCAAAGGCAAACTTATCGGCACTGACGAGTTTGGCAATCGCTATTATCGATCCAAGCAAAGGAATCGGTGGGGTCGTGAGCAGCGTTGGTGCTTGTTTAGAGGGGCCGATGAAGCCTCCAAGGTTCCGGCAGAATGGCACGCTTGGCTGCATCACACAGTTGATGACCCGCTGACGCACCTGTCGACGGAAATGAAGTCGTGGCAGCGCGAACACTT
>CAZNWX010000272.1:0-3722 GCA_964576415.1 uncultured Magnetovibrio sp.
CCACGCTTAGGAAGAATGGGCAACAAAAACATGCCGTAGACCGCAGCGCGGCAAAATTATATGGGTCCAATGACTGACTGTCCTCTGGGCACGACGCCACAAGCCACGCCCCCTAGAACGCAGCGATCAGGATTCTCAGCATTTGCCGTCGAAAGAACATTGCCGAATAATACCGGCCCTAACGCCCGCGTCTCCTGTCATAGTCGTGAACGACACGTTAGCGCGGCGGTACCGCTCCCTGCCTTTGCTGCTCCAGACGCGCGATCTGGCGACGGTGCACTTCGTCCGGGCCGTCGGCGAACCGGAGCGCGCGCATGCGCGACCACATGTAGGATAGCGGGAACTCCTGGCTCATAGCGCCACCGCCGTGCACCTGCATGGCCCGGTCGATGACCTCCAACGCCATGTTTGGCGCGGCCACTTTGATCATGGCGATCTCCTGCCGGGCTTCCTTATTACCTACCTTGTCCATGCGATCGGCAGCCTTCAGCGTCAAAAGCCGGCACATGTCGATCTCGATCCGGGATTGGGCGATGCGCTCCTGGGTGACACCGCGCGCGCCCACAGCCTTGCCCCAAGTAACCCGCTCAGCGCCGCGCTGGCACATCATCTCAAGCGCCCGTTCGGCGACGCCGATGATCCGCATGCAGTGATGGATACGCCCGGGCCCCAGACGACCCTGCGCGATCTCGAAACCACGCCCCTCGCCCAACAACATGTTCGACGCCGGCACCCGCACGTTGTCGAAAATCACCTCACCATGGCCGTGCGGTGCGTCGTCGAAACCCATGACGTTGAGCATGCGTGTCACCGTGATGCCCGGCGTGTCGCGCGGCACCAGGATCATGGATTGCTGATTATAGGTCGGCGCGTCCGGATCGGTCTTGCCCATCACGATCAGGATCTTACAGTGCGGGTCGCCGATACCCGACGTCCACCACTTATGGCCGTTGATCACGTATTCGTCGCCGTCGCGGACGATAGAGGTCTCGATATTGGTGGCGTCGGATGAGGCAACCTTCGGTTCAGTCATAGCAAAGGCGGAACGGATTTCCCCTTCCAGAAGTGGCATCAGCCACTGTTCTTTTTGCTCGGGCGTACCGTAACGTTCGATCGTTTCCATGTTACCCGTATCCGGGGCCGAACAGTTGAAGACCTCCGGCGCCCAATGGATGCGGCCCATGACCTCGCACAGGGGGGCGTATTCCAGGTTGCTCAGCCCGGCGCCCAGATCGCTCCCGGGCAGGAATAAGTTCCACAAACCCTCGGCCTTTGCCTTGACCTTCAGCTCCTCCATGATCGAGGGCGTCTGCCAACGGGTTTCACTTGCATCCAACTGGTCGTAGTAGACCATCTCGTTGGGCTCGACGTGTTCAAACATGAAGGCACGGACGCGGTCCAGAAGCTCTTGGGTTTTTTCCGAATGGTCGAAGTTCATGTCTGTCCGCTCCGTTCAGTCCAGGCGTTCGAAAAGTTTCATCCAAGTACGTGCGCGCGGCTCCAGCGATGAGATGTAGATATGTTCGTCCAATTGGTGCGCGCCGTAACCGTCGGCCCCCAAGCCATCTAAGGTGGGGACGCCCTCGGCCGCGGTCAGATTGCCGTCTGATCCGCCGCCCGTGCGGCAGGTGTACTGCAGGTCCAACCCGTGTTCCAAACTGAAAGCGCGGGCTTTCTGAAACAGATCGAGGATGGCGTCGGTGATGTTCATGGGCGGGCGCATGATCGATCCCGTGACCGTGAGCTTTAGGTCCGGATCATAGGGCTCGAGGCCGAGGATGCGTTCCTCAAATTTCTGGCCGTCCTCCAAGCGCTCGAACCGGTTGTCCAACTCCAGCAGGCAGTGCTGGGGGACTACGTTGACGCCGGTGCCGCCGGAAATGAGGCCCGCGTTGAGGGTGATGCCGCGATCATAGTCGGTCCAAGATTCGATTTCACAGATGTGCTTCGCGATCTCCTTGATCGCGCTACGTCCATATTCGTGCTTGGAGCCGGAATGCGCCGGCCGGCCCTCGGCGGCGATCTTGTAGCGGGCGCTACCTTTGCGCTCGACCACAACTTTGCCGCCGTCGCGGGCCGGTTCCGTCACTAAGACGTACTTGGCCTTACGCGCCTCCTCGGCGATATATTTGCGCGAATACGGACTGCCGCGCTCCTCTTCCGGGATGTACATGAAAGTAACCGGAAGGATGGGCTCCCCCCCTTCCTCCAACAGCCGCTTGAAGGCGTAATAGGCGATGTAGGCGCCAGCTTTCATGTCGTAGGTACCGGGGCCGAACAGATTGTCGCCCTCAATGCGGATAGGGTTACCGCTTTCCTTGGTGCCAATGGGATGCACCGTGTCGATATGCGAGACGACCAAGATGCCCTTGTTGGCCCGGGCCGAGCCCGGCGCGCGACCCCGGATCAGATCGCCCCAACCATCCTCGCCAGGCGTGCGTTCCGTTTCCAATCCGACGACTTCGAATTCGGATTCCACGTGATCGACCATCCGGTTGACAGCATCGGTATCTAAGGATGGGCTTTCAATGCTGATCCAGTCGATGACGCCCTGCACCAAGTTGTCGGTACTCAAATCCGCGCTTGCAGCGATGTCGGTCACGTTGATGCCCCCTCTACCGATGCGGCGGGAGCTAGTTTAGAGAGGCCGATGGTGGGCGGCAAACGGAGGGTGTTTCAAAGGAGGGGATCAGTAATTGAAGTGCAGGTTGCACTGCTACTCCCGTGATCAAACACACTAAAGGCCCCACTGAGACATCACCGGACATTAGATGGGGCCGTTGATCTCCACCAAATTCATCGATGGGTCGTAGACGTACAGTTGCCTCAAACCTGCCATAGCATAGCACCCCGCGTCGCTGTAGATAAGGCCCGCGTCGTCGAGGCGCTTCGCAACAGCGCCTAGATCGTCGACCTGAATGGCAAAGTGCCCACCGATCGTTGGATTGTGGTCAAGGTTGTTGCGTTTGGCGAAATCCGGTTGCGGGCGGACCACATGAAGGCCCCGGTTGTCGTCATTGCCAAACAGCACCAACGCCTCCCGATTGCCCGTGATGTCGGCAATCGGACAATCCGGTGGTGCTTGCCATTCCCCTTCTGTAAGACCGATCAGGCTGGCATAAAATTGGGACGCCGTGGCAACGCGATGTGCGTCGATATTAATGTGATGCAGGTGCCAGCCTTCCCGTTCGATCCGCTTAGCGTGGGCCTCACCGTTGGCCGGTCCCGGACCGCCAGTCTCATCGACGATCGCATTGATCTCGACCAAATTGTAAAAAGGATCCCAAACATAGAGCTGGCGGACCCCAGCCATCGCATAGGTGCCAGCGTCGGATACTACGTGACCGGCCGTTTGCAGCCGTTGTTTCACAGCCTCCGCGTCCGGAACGTTGATAGCGAAATGTCCACCAACCGTCGGATTGTGGGCAAGTCCATGACGCTGCTGAAAGGCCGCGTCGGGGTGCACGATGTGAATTCCGCGATTATAGGTTCCGAATACAGCAAGTTGGTCGGCCCCCAGTCCTAGTTCGGCGCCTTCGGGATAATTCCATTCCCCCTGTTTCAAACCCAGGACGTCTCGGTAAAACGCCACTGATTGTGGCACATCATGGGCTTCAATATTGACATGATGAATAAACCAGCCCATCGCGCAAACCTCCTAAGTCTTTTTCACATTTTAGCCGATTAAATGTGCCTCCGGAAATCATTGGCGGCAAGGAGGC
>CAZNWX010000273.1:0-3719 GCA_964576415.1 uncultured Magnetovibrio sp.
CTGATACGTTGGCGCCCATGGGGGTACATAGGAAGACCGCCATCTCGGCAATATCTTGGCCTGACACGGTGCGCCTAAGCGAGACGTTTGATAGCATGTCCTGTTCGACCGTGTCGAAGGCTTTGCCGGTCGCTTCGGCGCGCGCAGAGATCACCCGGTTGATGCGGTCTCCTTCAACCATGCCTGGTTGAAGGCAGTTCACACGGATACCGAAGGGCCCTAGTTCTTTTGACAAAGATTCCGTCAACCCGACGATTCCCCATTTCGTGGCGGCGTATGGGGTCCGCATAGCGAAGCCCAACCGGCCAGCGACTGAGGACAGATTGATGATTGCGCCGTTGCCGGATTCTTTTAGGGGTGGTACTGCCCGACGGAGGCAATAGAAGTGACTGTTCAAATTGATATCGACGGTACGCCGCCAGTCGTCCGGGCTCATCTCATCGATCGGCGCGGTGGGACCGGCGATACCGGCGTTGTTGACCAGCACGTCCAACCCCCCCAGATCGGCAAGCGCGACGTCAAAGAAAGCGTCGACCTGCGCCTGATCAGCAACATCTGCACGAAAGCGTCCAATTTCTGGGCAAGCCTTCGCCATTTGCGCCAAGGCCGTGTCATCCAGGTCGCATATGAACACCTTGGCGCCTCTATCGACAAAAGTTTCGGCGATTGCCCGGCCGATACCCGCGGCGCCTGCCGTGACGATGACCCTTAACCCCTCTTTGATGCCGCGCATTTCCCGCTTGGACATGTTGGAAACCCCGTTATTTGTGCTCTTAACGCTAGTCGAGTAAGAATGCATGGGAGCGCGCCGGACGCAACCAGGATATCGCAAAACGCGGCGATGGCGAGGCCGCCGCCCAGCGTCGGACTGTTAAGCGCCGCGATCACCGGCTTCGCTGATTCCAAGGGCATTTCGGCTCATGGCCGACCGGTCGCCAGGATCGCGTTTCCCGCCGGCGCCAACACTGATGTCAGCGTCTTCGCAAAACACCTTGCCCTTTCCCGTCAGCACAGTTGCCTGGACGTTATTTTGGTCGCTAATGGCGTCGAAGCGCTGCTATATCTGGCTGACGAATTTCTAGTCTGAAGCGTTTACCGGAGGATTGTCAGGGGTAACGACTGCGACGAAACCTCAATACAATAAACCTGACCAACTCAACTGACACTCGTCAACTCTCGCAAACCCGATCCATAAGCCGACCCAGGAACGCTTCACAGGCGTCGATCTGCTCCATCTCGATGAACTCGTTAGGCTTGTGGGCCTGATCGATGGATCCCGGGCCGCACACGACCGTGGGAATATTGGCGCGCTGATGGAACAAGCCTGCTTCTGTACCGAATGCTACCTTGGCATGGTCGTTGCGTCCGGCCAAGGCCTTGACGAACGTGACCACTTCGGTGTCCACATCCATCTCCAGACCCGGCATATCATTGACCAGATCGATTGTAATGCCCGTGTCAGAACTGGTGGCGTGCATGCGCGTTTCCAATTCATCGCGGGCAAAGGTGCGAATTTCGTCTTCCAGGGCTTGTGGATCCTGCAGGCCCACATATCGAAACTCGTACTCGAAGACACAGTCCTTAGGCACGATGTTCAGTTGGGTGCCGCCGTGAACGGTTCCGGCGTGTACCGTCGTGTGAGTGACATCGTAAAGCTCGTCATGTGGTCCCTCATCCGCAATGCGGTCGGCCAAGTCGCTGAGAAAGGCAATGAGGCGGGAGGCGTATTCTATGGCGTTGACGCCATGCGGCGCGAGACTGGAATGGGCTTCGAGACCACGCACATGCACCCGATAGCTCCGCTTTCCCTTATGACCGGTAATTACTTGCATGCTGGTGGGTTCACCGATGATGCACATGGCTGGTTTCACGGGCATGCCGTTAAGCGCTTCAATGAGGCGGCGAACCCCGATGCAACCAACTTCCTCATCATAAGAGAACGCTAAGTGGATGGGGGTTTTGAGGCCCCGAGCCTGGAATTTTGGCAATTGGGCCAGGGTAATGGCAATGAAGCTTTTCATGTCCGACGTACCCCGGCCATATAGACGACTTCCCTCTTGGGTCACGTTGAAAGGGTTCGTATCCCACTCCTGACCGTCAATGGGGACAACATCCGTGTGTCCCGAGAGCATCACGCCGGAGGTATTTGTATCGCCAACGGTGGCGTAGAGATTAGCTTTCGTGCCTTCTTCATTGTGGACCAGCTGGCTGTCGATCCCGAGGCCGTTTAGATAATCTTGAATGAACGCAATGAGTTCGAGATTGGGTTCCCGGCTCGTGGTGTCGAAGGAGATCAGTTTTTCGATAAATTCAATGGATTTGCTGTCAGCCATGATTGTCCTGTTCGACGGTCAAGAAGAACGTTGAGAAAAGCAGGTTTCCGGCGGCGCTGCAATTCGGCATATAAACAAATTTGTCGCCAACGTGTCTGTCCACGTGCCTTGGCAGGATTAAGGGATTTTTTGAAGGGCATGAGTTTGGCGAACCACGTGGCGATCCATAATTTCTTAATCGCGCGCCGCGTCTAACAGTTCGCGGTACCCATAGACTTGATCTGGACGCCGAGTGAGCGACCAACGAGCGATTTTACCACCATTACGTTGCTGTGAACATTCCGACCGTTATGTATGGTGTGAATAAGGTTTTGGTTCGCCAATCAACGCTGCTAGTCCGGACGGAGCTTTGGCCTTCGGTAAACTCCGCGTAGCGACTGTTTGAGCTTTGGGTGGGGTCCCAACGGTGTTGTCTACGCCGCTTTCCTCAAATAGGTTCACAACTCGATCGGCGTTTGCGTTCGCCCATCGGGTCTATCTCTCGACCGAACCCGGCTAGGTATCAGAATTCATGCGAGTCATCGTCAACGCCATCTCTGCGAACACCGGTGGGATCGTTACATATACAAACAACCTGATCGAATTCTTCGCCACCCGCGAGATCGACGTGATTGTCTATGTTCCCAGGTGGTTTGACATCTCGCGCTTTGCTGGGATGTCTGTGTCGGTCCAAATCGTCAAAACACGGTTTTATGGGCCTTGGCACCGGTTCCTATGGGAGCAGTTCGTTTGGCGGCGAATTATCAAGAACAGCGGTGCGGACCTCGTCTTTTCCTCGGCGAACTACGGCGTCTTGTTTCCGCCAATTCCGCAAATGCTTCTTGTTCAGGGCGAGATTTACCTCAATCCAATTTATCGTAAGCGCGTCCTTCCGAACTTGAGTTGGCGCGAGCAGGTGTCGGCGATTCTTCGCCGCAATCTCATGTTGATTTCCGCCCGGCATTCCCGGACGACGATTTTCCCGTCAGAAGTGGCGATGAACGCCGCGCTCGATTACGACCCCAACTTGTCGGACAATTCAATTGTTAATTACCTGGGTGTTAACCCCCGATTTTCTGAACCGGCGCGTCGTCGGCAGTGGCGCGAAGATGGAACAATTCGGCTGCTCTACGTTTCTGTCTATTATCCTCATAAGGATCCGACAACCCTAGCAAATGCAACTTTGCTGCTTAGGACGCAGGGTGTCTCGGTGTTTACGCGGATCACCATGGAGAAATCTGATTTTGCCGCGTGGGATAATGCGGCCGTTGAATTGGCCTACATGTCTGAGTCGAAATTCGACGAATGTCTGACAATGGGCCGCATCGACCACGCGGCGTTAAGCAATGTTCTGTCCGATTTCGACGCGTTTGTGTTTCCGTCTATGGCCGAGACATTCGGATTTCC
>CAZNWX010000274.1:0-3716 GCA_964576415.1 uncultured Magnetovibrio sp.
TGGGAAGGCCCTCAAGATGATACTGCTGGGCTTGTTCTGCTTCGAGTTCTAGCTTCTTGATCCCGTCGTGGACCCTGGATTGGTCCGCTGCCGACAGTGCGTGCGGATGGGGTTTGAGTGCGCGCCGGACCTGGCGCAACGGGCGCACCACGTCGTCGCGCCACGCCGCCACGGCCTGATCCGCCTGTCGAAGGCCGCCTAAGTCAAGTTGATCCCCCCTGCTGGCGCGATACAAGGCATACAAAACAATATTTACATCGGCGCCTAATCGATCCTGCAGGTCAAGGCATGCCGCTTGAGTTCCCGGATCAGCATAGAAGCGGAGCGAATAGTCCCAAAACGGGTGGGCCGGCGCGGTCATGCCTTTATCAGGTCACAACTGGGGCACCTTGCCAATACGGCGCGTATGCAGACGGGCGCAGGCCTGCGGACTTAGCCGTGGCGGGTGTAGTGGCCGGCGGCAGGTGGTCAGGGCAAAGGTTTCGGTGCCTGGTCTGAACAAGCGTCAGTGGCGTTCGTCCGCCTCGGGCTGCACGATGGTGGGCATTTGCTGGCGATGTCAGCCGACGGTTTGTTGGGCGGATCGGGGGTATAACACTTCCCAGGATTGATTTTGGTTGTCATAGCTTACGGAATGACGCATGTCGGCATGCCTTCTTCTCTTTAATCTACGTCGCCGAGTATTAGCGCCAGACGCTTCAATTTGGTGAAGCTTTGGGAAATTTTTTGATCGGAGATCAGTGTGGGCGCAAGCGGTCCAGGGCGCGGCGCTGCTGCTTCGTGGGTCGGCCCGAACCGGGCTCGCGAACGCCCGCGACCGTGTTTGCCCCCGCTTTCCGGCCCTCGCGCTTCGGTGCTGGTGGCGACAGATCCTCATATAGGGCCTGCGCTTCTGGGGCTGGCCCCCGTCGCAGTCCTAGATCCAGGAGCTTGACCACGCGGACCTGGTCGGCCTTGGGGAAGGTCAGGACGTCGCCCACACGAAGGTTGTGGTGCGCCTTCTTGATGACGTCATTGTTCACCCGGATCCGGCCTGATTGTACGAAACGGGTCGCCAAAGTGCGGCTTTTAAAGAAGCGTGCAAACCACAGCCAAAGGTCCAAGCGTCGGGCGTTATCGTCGGGGCCGACCTTGGCGGGGCTCACGATTGTCCGCCCATGAGTTCCCCAAGCTTGGCAAAGGGTGAATTTGGGCTGGCTTTCTGTTTTGAGCGTTTCTGCTGTGCGCCTGTGCGGCCGGCCTCTGGTTTTTGGCGGCGGAACTTGAGCGCGTCGTCCTTGACGTGGTGGCGATAGCCCAGGCGCTTCAGGACCTCCGTCATGTCCTCAATGCCGCATCCAATCAGGTTCATGAGGTCTACGGGTGGTGGAAATGCGCCGGGACGGCTCAGCTCCCAAGCGCCGGCGGCGACGCGTTCGACAATATCCACGCGCACCGCCAGTTTGCCCAGGGGTCGGTAGCCGATGGCCTCGTAGAAGGCGTCCGGCACGGTTCGTTCCATGCGCACTGACATTCGGCCCGGACTGGGCACGGGGGTGCCACGGCGATCATGGTTGAGGTCATACAACATACCGCGAAGGGCCACAGCGGCCGGCTTTAGCAGCGCTGGTGCCAGGACCGATTCCCGCTCAATACGGACACCGATCCGGCGCAGCAACTGGCGGTCCCTTCGTTCAAGTCCGGAAATCGCGTTCACCGCCGCCGCCCGGGGCAAGGAGCCCAGATGTTCGCGCAGTTGAAAAAGAATGCCGCGCGCGGGCCCTGTGGGTAAGGTTCCTGGATCCGCGTAGAGCGGGCCCAGGCGGGTTTCTAGATACCGGCTTAGCCAGCGCGCTAGCCGTTTGGTCACGGCGTCGCGCTGTTCGGAGGACAGGAGATCATAGGCCGGGACCTTGATTTGAGGTGCGAGCAGCGTGGCGCCTTTCGCAACCGTCGCCAGTCGCGCGCCCTTCCAATGGATCGCCGGTTTGCTGGCCGGCTCTAGGTGAAGCACGAACTGGTCGTCGTTGGCGCTGACGCATTCGGCGACACGGGTCTCGATTTCCTGGCGCAGCGCCTGTCCGGCGGCTCGGTCGATGGCCTTGGCGCTAACGTCTGGATCGCTGGCAGCCGTGCTCTTGTCCGCCAGGAACTTGAACCCGTCCAGGTGGCCGACGGGATGACCCTCAACGATCACTTCGCCATCGGTTTTCACCGCCGCCAAAAAATCCGCCTTGTCTTTCAGGCGTTTCACCAACACGGCCGTGCGGCGGTCTACGAAGCGTTGAGTGAGACGGTCGTGAAGGGTGTCGGACAGGCGGTCCTCGATAGCGCGGGTCCGATCCTGCCAGTGGGCCGTATCGGCCAGCCAATCGGCCTGGTACGCGATATAGATAAGGGTCCGGACCCCGGCGATCCGTTGGGTCAGGGTGTCGATATCGCCGTCCATACGGTCATGGTGTTTGATCTGGCCGGCGATCCAATCCGTGGGGATGCGCTCGTCGCTGGTCCTGAGATAGCGGTAGAGGACGGAAAGCAGCCGGGCGTGGGCGTCGCTCATAACCTTGCGGAAATCTGGCACCCGACAGACCTCCCACAGAAGACGGACGGCGTCTGGATTATTGGCCAGTTCGGCGATGTCCGGCTCGTCCAAAAGGGTGCGGAGAGCGCGTTCGTCATCCGCCTCCCGGGCCCTGACCAAGCCCGGTTTGTCCGGGGGCAGGGCAAGGCTGTGGCGCAGGCGTTCCGTCGATTGGAAATCCAGGCGCCAATTCCGCCAATAGACCCGGCGCAAGGGCTCGAACTCATTATCCTCCATGGCTTGGACAAGGTCTTCTTCGAAGCCGCCCACCTCTGTCGTCGTGCCGAAGGTGCCGTCCGCCATGTGACGCCCGGCGCGGCCGGCAATCTGCGCCAGTTCCGTGGGGCCCAGCGCCCGGTTCAGGTGGCCATCAAACTTCCGGGTGCTGGTGAAGCAGACGTGGTCGATATCCATGTTCAGGCCCATGCCGATGGCGTCCGTGGCCACCAGGTAGTCCACCTCGCCATCCTGGAACATGGCCACCTGGGCGTTGCGGGTACGTGGGCTTAGTGCGCCCATAACCAGGGCTGCGCCGCCGCGTTGGCGGCGCACCAGTTCGGCAATGGCGTAGACATCCGGCGCCGAGAAAGCTACCAGCGCGCTGCGGGCCGGCAGGCGCGCTGTTTTTTTTGGTCCGGTGTAACTCAGCGTCGACATGCGGGGACGGGTTTGGAACTCCACGTCGGGGACCAGGGCGCAGATCAGTGGCCGCATGGTCTCGGCACCCATGAACATGGTCTCAAACTGTCCGCGGGCCCGCAAAAGGCGCTCGGTGAAGATGTGTCCCCGGTCCGGATCGGCGCACATTTGAACTTCGTCCAGGGCCAGAAAGGCGACGGGGCGGCTCAACGGCATGCTCTCCGCCGTGCACATAAAGTACTTAGCCCGCGGCGGCAGGATCTTTTCCTCTCCGGTGATCAGGGCCACCTGGCCACTACCTTTGATGGCCACGGCGCGTTCATAATTTTCCCGTGCCAGAAGGCGGAGGGGAAACCCGATCATCCCCGACTCATAAGCCAGCATGCGCTCCATGGCGAAGTGGGTCTTGCCCGTGTTGGTCGGGCCAAGAACCGCAAGGATGCGTCCGCGATCCGTGGGCATATGCATGCCTTAAACATCGCGTTTCAAATGGCCAAGTGCAAGCGCGTACAGGGAA
>CAZNWX010000275.1:0-3711 GCA_964576415.1 uncultured Magnetovibrio sp.
ACGGCGTAGAATTTACGGTCATCGTTGGCGATGGCGGCGAAAGGCGCGTTCTCGGTCTGGGCTACGGGGCGGAAACCGTCGTGCTATACTTCGACCCGGTCGCCGTGGCTCATCCAAACCTGATGCGTCTCGCCCGGCGACCATACGCCCTGGAATAGAACGCAGTCGTTAATGACCTCGACCATGGCACGGCCGAATTCCTGGTGATCCGACGCGGTGACCTGACCACCCATCTGCTGGACCATGGTTTGTTCGCCGTAACAGATACCCAACACGGGCAGGCTCACGTCGTCCGTGAACAAGCCTTCGGGGGCGCGTGGCGTTTCCATTTCGTGCACGGAAGCGGGGCCGCCTGAAAGGATCACGCCCTTGGGGTCGAAAGCACGGATGCTCTCCGTTGTGACGTTCTGAAAGGGGTGGATTTCGCAGTAGACCCCAGATTCACGGACCCGCCGGGCAATCAGCTGGGTCACTTGGGAGCCGAAGTCGATGATGAGAATGCGGTCAGTGTGCATCACGTCGTTCATCTATCGCTTCTAGCCGACTGCGCCAATCGAGTCACGCACCCATCGCCGCCATTCCGGGTGTTCAAGCTTGGCAGCTGAACAGCTGCCATGGCACAAACAGAGGGAACTCTCATGGTCCGTAAGACGATCCGGCAAAAACCGTTCGCCAAAAAATCCGCACCCGTTCCTAACGAGCCCGTTGCCGCCTATATCATGCAAGTTAGCGCCGCCGTTTGGCCCACTAGGCGCAAATAATGGGTCGGCTTTACCAGCCACTTGAAGGAACTTCGTTTCGGTGACGTTTTCGCGAAACCGACCTGGAGCCTAGGCGGGCGTTAGTGGGATGCGCCCAATCTTATTTTGACGCAAACCTTGGGGGTATCCCATGTTGGAGTGAGCCACCTGCGCACCATTCCCCTTGCAATCCGCTGCAGACTCTCTAGCTCTAGAGAGCGACCCCACCTCGCAATGAAAGAAACCTCCATGACTGACAATTCAATTGCCGAATTCCTGCACAACCGGCGCTCCGTGTTAGCGGCGAATCTGGTTGAGCCTGGCCCCGACGCCGAGACCCTGAATGCCATCATCGGGATTGGTCTGCGCGTTCCGGATCACTCGCGCTGTGGGCCCTGGCGCATCCAGGTTATTGGCAAGGAAGGGCAGGCAAAGCTCGGCGAACTTTACGCCACGCTCTTCGACAAGGAGAACGACGACGCCTCGGAAAGCCAGATCGAATATTGGCGCGAACGCCCACAGGTGGCGCCGGTTCTGCTGGCCATCACGTGCCATCCGAACCAGGAGAAGATTCACAAGATCCCCTTGTGGGAGCAGGTCCTATCCGGAGGTGCACTCTGTCAGAACATCCTCAATGGGGTCCATGCGTTCGGCTTCGCTGCGCAATGGCTTACCGAGTGGCCGGCCTATCACGCTGATGTCCGGAAATTCCTCGGCCATGAACCAGAGACGGAAGTTTATGGCTTCATCTTCATCGGTACGGCCTCCGAAGCCCCGAAAGAGCGCAAGAGGATCGGCGCTGATGAAGTAGTAAGCGTGTGGCCGGCGTAAGTCGCTGGTCTTCTCCACAACAGTAGACTGCTATCGAGAATATGGGGAATTTATGGGGTCGGCCCGATAAAAGTCACGTGCCCCATCTTTCGTCCGGGGCGGGCGTCTCTCTTGCCATAGAGATGCAGTTTGGCGTTTGAAATTTGTAGATAGCCAGGGACCTTTGCCACGTCGTCGCCAATGATGTTTTGCATGCGGGCGTCGATAAACCGGTCTGGGTTCCCTAGCGGCAGGCCGCAGGCGGCACGGACGAGTTGCTCGAACTGATCCGTATGGGCGGCATCTAGTGTCCAATGGCCCGAGTTGTGCGGTCGGGGTGCAATTTCGTTGGCGCGGAGCTCACCTGACCGCAGGAGAAACAACTCAATACATAGCACTCCGACCAATTCTAACGCCTCAGCTAGGTTGAACCCGATGGCCTTTGCGCTTTCCACCACCAAGGGAGTAAACGGGCCCGGAACTTCGGACGTATCAAGAATATGGTTCTTGTGGATATTGAAGGCCGGGTCATAGGCGACTTTGTCGCCGTCGGCGCTCCGCCCGACGATCACCGATAGCTCGCACTCAAAATCGAGTTTCTCTTCGATGATCACTGTCATGTCGGCGCCGTCGGCGAAGCGGTCCCAGATGGCCAGGACTTCGGCGTCCATGGTTGTCTGTTCGAGCATGGCCTGGCCCTTGCCGTCGTAACCGCCGTAGGCGACCTTGAGGACCGCCGGCCGGCCAATTTCTGCAAGCGCTGCCAAAAGGTCATCCTTGCGCTCAACGGCGCGCCATGCCGCCGTGGGGACACCGACGGAGGAAAGAAACGTCTTTTCGCGGACCCGATCCTGCGCCACTTCAAGGATGCGAACACTCGGTGCGACTGGAACGCGCGCTACCAGCCATCGTAGGGTATCCGCCGGAAGCTGCTCCAGTTCATAGGTGACGACGTCGGACAATTCCGCAAGCTTCGCGAGCCCCGTTTCGTCATCGAACGCCGCGCAAATGTGATGGTGCGCGACGGAGGCCGCGGGATCTTCCGGGCGTGGGGAAAAAACCACCGTCTTGAACCCCAGTCGATTTGCCGCAATGGCCGTCATTCGGCCGAGTTGTCCGCCGCCTAAAATACCGACGACGGATCCGACGGACAGCGGCGCGGCTCTATTCCGCTCTGCCTGTTCCGCCATTATTCCTCCGCCGGGTCGATCGCAGTTTCGGGAACGTTGGCCGACTGCTGGGCGCGCCAGGCCTGAACCCGTTCGGCCAGCGCCGGGTTATTCAGCGCCAAGATTTGCGCCGCCATGAGTCCTGCGTTGGTCGCACCGGCCTTGCCGATGGCCAAGGTTCCGACCGGGACGCCGCCCGGCATTTGCACGATGGAAAGCAGACTGTCTATGCCGTCCAGAGCCTTGGAGTGGACCGGCACGCCCAGGACCGGCAGTGTTGTCATGGATGCCGCCATACCCGGCAGATGGGCGGCGCCGCCGGCCCCGGCGATGATCACGCCGAACCCTTCATCCGCGGCGCTTTTTGCGAAGTTATAAAGGCGGTCCGGCGTCCGATGCGCGGACACGACTAGAGCCTCGTGTCTGACGTCTAGTGCATCCAATATCTCGGCCGCGTGCTGCATGGTTGGCCAATCGGACCGGCTACCCATGATGATGGCGACGCGAGGTGGTTGGTCTGTTGAAGCAGCGGGTTCAGACGCCATGGGAATTCTCCAACGGATCGTTTCGGTGCACCACCGATGGTGACGGCCAAGATGGGTAAATAATAGGTTTTTGTATCGTTTTTGGTAGGCCTATTTTTCATAATGATGGGCTAGGCTGCCGCCATCCAGGGCAGGAGCCGTCAATCGAAGTCATAGCCTAAATTGTGAAGCGCGCGTTTCAGGTTCAATCGCTTCGGTTCCGAAAAACTCTTCGCCAACCGTTCGGTCCACGGCACGCCGTCGGCGCGACCGGTTTCCCGTTTCTGGGCCTCAAGGCTGGCGTTGTAAGTCTGATGCAAGTCAGCCAGTGGCTTTTCTTCATAGCGCTCCCAATGGATAACGCCGGCGTCTGGATAGCGCGGTTTGGATGGCGGGCGATCGGTGGGAAATCCCAACGTCATGCCGAAGGCGACGAACACACCGTCGGGCAGGCCGAGCGCTTGGGCC
>CAZNWX010000276.1:0-3692 GCA_964576415.1 uncultured Magnetovibrio sp.
CGAACTGGTACGTGGCAAGGCCGGGAGCGTGATTGGTGCGCTGATCGGCCTGCTAATTGTCCTCATGGGCATGCCCATGACCTACGGCAAGGACATGCAAGAGGACAAGGAGCCTTGCTTCGACGTCGCCGACACGCTGCAGCTCTGTCTGGCGGCTATGGCCGGCATGCTAGGCGACACGACCTTTGACGTGGAACGCATGGCCGAGGATGCGGGCAAAGGCTTTTCGACGGCCACTGACTTGGCCGATTGGCTGGTCCGGGTGCTGGGTCTGCCGTTCCGCCGCGCCCACCACGTCACAGGCGCCATCGTTAAGCTGGCGGAGGACAAGGGCTGCGGTCTGGAGGACTTGACGTTGGAGGATATGCAAGCCGTAGAGGTCGGCATTACGGACGAGATCTTCGCTGTCCTGGGCGCCGACAATTCGGTGGCCAGCCGCGTCAGCCTAGGCGGGACCGCGCCGGCGAGCGTGCGCCACGCCGTGGCGGCGGCACGCAAGAGGTTTCTGGACGAGGGCTGAGAGGGTATGCTGTCGGCCATGAACATGTTTCGCACCCTTCGACCGGGGATCGTGATGGCTCTGGTTGGCCTCGCTCTCGGCGCCTGCGGCGTCAAGTCGGCGCCGCAGCATTCGGCCGACAGCCCCTATCCGCAGCATTATCCGGCGGCTGAAAAGTCGGCACCCTTTGTCACGGGCGGGGATACGCCGGCAGAACCCGTGCGACGTCGTTCCGGCCCGGCCAGTGGTATCTATCAGTATCCTAATCCACCTTCCTATGTGCCGCCGGAAAAATAGACGCGGCGGAGCATTCGCAAATGGATCATTTCACTTACTGGGACGGCGAGCTTTACGCCGAGGACGTGGCGCTTCGCGAACTAGCAGATCGTATAGGTACGCCGTTCTTCTGCTATTCCACCGCCACCCTGGAACGCCATTACCGGGTTTTCGCCGAGGCCGTGGCAGGCTTGGACGCGAGGATCTGCTATGCTGTGAAGGCCAACTCTAATGTCGCGGTGATCGCGTTGTTGGCAAGGCTGGGCGCGGGCGCGGACGTGGTTTCGGGCGGCGAATTGCAGCGCGCGTTGGCGGCCGGCGTGACCCCCGACAAGATCGTTTTTTCCGGGGTCGGCAAAACTCGTGAGGAACTGGCCGAGGCGCTGAAGGCCGGGGTTACGCGGATCAATGTGGAATCCGATCCCGAATTGGATACGCTGTCCGGGGTGGCAGCCGGCTTGGGCATTACGGCGGACATTGCGGTGCGTATCAATCCCGACGTGGACGCTAAGACCCATGAGAAGATCACGACGGGCAAGAGCGAGAACAAGTTCGGCATTGATCTGGCAGTCGCCCAAGCGGTCTATGCGCGCGCTGCCCAGTTGCCCGGTATCAACGTATGCGGCGTCGCACTGCATATCGGCTCCCAGTTGATGGACCTGGCGCCTTATCGGGAGGCCTATGGCCGTGCCGTTGATTTCGTGCGGGTGCTGCGTGCCGAAGGGATCGGTATCGAGCACCTCGACCTGGGTGGCGGTTTGGGCATCACCTATAACGACGAAACCGCGCCGTCACCCGCCGATTACGGTGCTATGGCGACGGAGGTGGTGGGAGATTTGGACGTCAAAGTGACGTTCGAGCCGGGCCGCGTCATTACCGGGAACGCGGGCGTTCTGGTCACCCGCGTACTGTTCGTCAAGGAAGGGTTGGCGAAGCGGTTTTGCATCATCGACGGGGCCATGAACGATTTGATCCGTCCGACGCTATACAGCGCGCATCACGAGATCGTGCCCGTGTTTGAAGCGACGCCGACTTCACCCCATGTCATTATGGATGTTGTTGGCCCGATCTGCGAATCGGGCGACTATATCGCCAAGGATCGATCGTTGCCCATGGTGGTCGCGGGAGATTTATTAGCGATCCGAACCACTGGGGCCTACGCAGCAGTCATGGGTTCGACATACAATACCCGTCCCTTGGCTCCCGAAGTGCTGGTCAACGGTGACGAATTCGCCGTTATTCGGCGTCGGTTTACGGTAGAGGATATGCTTGGATTGGAAAGCTTCCCCGCCTGGCTTAGGGACGAACCACCCATTCGCGCGGAAGGCGCCGAATAGTGGCCGGCGCGCTGGGTCCCCGCGAACGGAACCCGCTTAACGAATGGCGGATCCGATTGTTGATCCGGGTTGCCTGGCTCAATTTGTTTTGGGAAAAAATATGGCCTCGACTGTTGCCGCCTCTTGCCGTGTGCGGCTTGTTCCTGGCGGTGGCGCTGTTGGACTTCCTGCCCATGTTGCCGTTTTGGCTTCACATCGTGGCCTTGGCCATGTTCGCGGGTATCTTCGGGTATAGCATCCGCGGCCTGGTCGGAGGGGATTATCATGTTGACGAGCGCCGTGCCCGGCGTCGGGTGGAAACGGACAGCGGCGTGGCGCACCGGCCGTTGGAGGCCTTGGACGATATGCCCTTTTCCCATCCGGCGGATGCCGACACACTGTGGACGCTGCACAAAGCGCGCATGGCAGCGCTTTTGTCGCGGTTGCGGGTGAGCTTGCCGTCACCGGGCATGGCGCGCTGCGATCCATTTGGTTTCCGGGCCGCCTTGCTGATGATTATGGTAATTGCCGGAGCGGCCGGGATCGGCGATGCTCGCGCCCGTCTGGAACGCGCGTTGATCCCGGAACCGGCGACCTTCAGCGAAGTGGGTCTGAGCATCGATCTGTGGATTACGCCGCCGGCCTACACGGGCCTAGCGCCCATCTTCCTCGAAAATACCGCCGCTAAGCAGATGACATCTGCGGACGCGACGACGGCGCGGGAGATAGCGACCCCTGCCGAGCTAACCGTGATACGCGTGCCCGTTGGCAGCACATTCCTGGCGCAATTGAACCGAGGCGACAAACAGGCGGCCTTCGTTGTTGGCAAGCGTGAAACTGCATTCGAGGCGCTGGACTCGGCCGTGCCCGAAGCCGGCGCGCGCGTTGAGGGCACCTTCGTGGCCGACGACGCTGTCGCCCCGGCGCTTGCGGTCAGTGTTGATGGCCGCGTCGCGGTATCGTGGCCTGCGCAAATTCAGATCGACCACGCGCCGGAAGTGGAATTTACCCAGCCTCCCAAGAACCAGGGGCGCGGCCTACTGCGCGTGGAATTCGAGGCGATGGACGACTTTGGTTTGGCGAAGGTGGCCATGACTATCCGCAATCCCGAAGGCTGGCCTGTGCCTGGCGGCAACAACGAACTGAAGATTGGACTGCCGGTGCCGGGCCTGGGAACACCCGTCGTCAAGGGTGCGTCATCCCAGGACCTGACGGCGCATCCTTGGGCGGGGACAGCGGTGGAATTGCTTTTGGATGCGGCGGATGCGGCCGGCCAGAAAGGCACCAGCGACGCCGTGGCCGTTGTCCTGCCAGAACGGACCTTCAATCACCCCGTGGCCCGCGCCATCATCGCGGCGCGCAAGAAATTGAACCGGCCGGAACGCACGGCGGCCCTGGATGCGGTGCGCGACATAGAGCAGATCGCCAAACGACCGGCACACTTCTATGAGGATACGGTCGTGTTCCTGACCCTGGTGGTTGCGCGTTCGCGTCTGCTGCACGACGAAAGCCCGAAATCCGTTGGCTCCGTTCAGAAGTTATTGTGGGATTCCGCGCTTCTAATTGAGGACGTAGAGTTCTCCATGGCCGATGGTTTTTTT
>CAZNWX010000277.1:0-3668 GCA_964576415.1 uncultured Magnetovibrio sp.
GGATGACCGCGTCCATGATCGTGCTCAGGCCTGCTGTTTGGCGGCGATGACACTACGGTGCAGTGCCCGGGTGCGGGTGAAGGAATCGTGCAGTTTTTCGGCATCGCCGCGTCGGATAGCGCGCTGCAGGGCGGTCAGGTCCTCGGTGAAGCGGCCCAGGACCTCCAGCACGGCGTCCTGGTTGTTCAGGAATACGTCGCGCCACATGGTTGGGTTGGAGGCCGCGATGCGGGTAAAGTCGCGAAAACCGCCAGCGGAAAACTTCACCACTTCCTTTTGCAGATCGTTTTCCAGGTCCGTTGCCGTCTCGACGATTGTATAGGCGATCAGGTGAGGCAGGTGCGAGGTGATAGCCAGGACTTGATCGTGATGATCTGCATCCATGATCTCCACGTTGGACCCGACCTGCTGCCAAAGGGTAGAAACTCTGTTGACGGCTGTCTGATCCGTGCCAGCTTCCGGCGTGAGGATGCACCAGCGGCCATCGAACAACTCAGCGAAACCCGCATCGGGTCCCGAATGCTCCGTTCCAGCGACCGGGTGGGCGGGTACCAGTACCGTGTGATCGGGTAGGTGCGGGGCGACGTCGTCAATGACCGATCGCTTGCACGATCCCACATCGCTAACGATTGCGCCCTCCGCCAGGGCTGGGGCCGAGGCCTGAGCCAATGCCTTATTCGCGCCCAGTGGTGCGCAGAAGATGACGAGTTCCGCGCCCGCCACGGCGTCGGCCACCTCCCTGTGATAGCTGTCGCCCAGCTCAAGTTTGGCAGCTCGGTCCAGGGTTTCTTGTTGCCGGGTGTAGATAGCGATGTGACCGGCTAGGTCGCTGCGCTTGATGGCCAGGGCCAGCGACGAACCGATCAGCCCAATGCCCAGAAGGGCGATACGGTCGAACAAGTGCGCCGTCATGTAGCGTTCCTTCCCAGGAACCGGGCCAGCGTATCGACCACCGCCATCATTTCCGGCTCCGAGCCGATGGTGATCCGTAGGCATTCGGGAAGGCCGTAGCCGGCCATGTGCCGGACGATGATGCCGTTCTGCTTCAAGAACGCGTCGGCGGCCTCGGCGTCTTTGTCCGCCAGACCATTGAAGCACACGAGCACGAAATTGCCGACGCTGTCTGTAGCAAAGAGCCCCAGGGCAATCAATCGATCGCGCGTCCACGGGAGCCACTTAGCGTTGTGGGCCCGGACCTTGTCGGTGAACGCCGCGTCGCGCACGGCGGCCGTACCCGCAGCCTGTGCCGCACCGTTGACGTTGAAGGGACCGCGCACCCGATGAAGGACGCCAACGACTGACTCCGAACAATAGGCCCAGCCCAGCCGTATGCCGCCAAGCCCGTAAATTTTCGAGAACGTCCGCGTCATTACGACGTTGTTGTGGGTCTCTACCAATTCGGCGCCGGACGTGTAGTCGGCGCGCTCCACGTACTCCGCATATGCGGCGTCGATAACCAGGAGAACATCGTCGCGCAGCTCGTCGCGCAACCGGGTAACCTCGTCGGCGGGCAAATAGGTGCCGGTCGGGTTGTTGGGGTTTGCCAAGAACAGGATGCGTGTCTTATCCGTCACCGCCGCCAACAGAGCATCGACGTTAGCGGTGAGATCCGTTTCTGGTGCCGCCACTGGCGTCGCGCCGGCGGCCTTCGCCGAAATGGGATACATCAAGAACCCGTGTTGGCTGTAGACCACCTCATCGCCGGGGCCGGCATAGGACTGGCACAGCAGGCTGATGAGCTCATCCGAACCCGATCCGCAGACCACGCTCGCCGGATCAACGCCGTGGACATCGCCGATGGCGTGGCGCAGCGCCGTGCAGTTACCATCCGGATAGCGATGTAGTTCCCTTTGCAGCGCGGCGTAGGTTGCCGATGCCTCGGGGCTCGGGCCGAGCGCGCCTTCATTGGAACTGAGTTTGATGATCTCTTCGGCGCCGTCGATGTCTGATTCGCCGCCCACATAGGGCGCGATATCCATGATCCCGGGCTGAACCTTCATATCCATCATCCGCCGGTCTCTCCGTGCTTGTCTTGTTTCAGGTCTTGTTCACTCAGGGGGGTGGCGTAACCGCCCAGGTGAAGGATGCGCGTCACGCGCGTGCCCAACGCGTCATGCAGCCGGATCATTTGCTGGCCGCCAGTGGCGACAAAGCCAAAGACCTCGATAAGATAGGTCCATCCGGGCGGGCGGCTCGGGTCGTGCCAAACCTGATGGAAGGCGGCGGAAAATTGGGCCTGGGACAAGGCGTTCTCGATGGCGGGATGGCCAATATCCTCCTCGGTCTCGACGGCCAGGAAGGTTCGGTCGCGGCCGGTCTCCTCTTGCTCGATGGGGCAGATGACCAGGGCCTCTAAATTTGAATTTCGGACGTTGCTGTCGGGAATGAACGGCAGCCGCGCGATGATCTTCGGCGTTTCCGGCGTCTCACTGACTAAGAATCGCCACCAGTGTTCGTCCTGGTCGCGGTGCGGAAACGGCAGGATGCCCACCGTGGCGTTCTGTTTGCGGACGGCTTCGACGACGGCGCGGGCCGAACCATGGCGGACAAGCTCGGTGAATGTCCCGTACTGGTCGCGCGCCAGGTCCCAATATCCTGCATTCTCCTCCGGCTCGAACACGGCAACGGAAAATGGGCCTTCGAAGCTCAGAGTGGCGACAATCAATTCGCGCCAGATGCGCGCCAATTCGCGTTTTGGGAAACCGCCCTTATGTTCAGCCGACAGACGGTACAGTATCTCCGCCTCTCGTGATGGGCGGATCATAACCTTGGTACCTTCCTTGGCCGCGCGCACCCCTTCCACGACCTCGGTGCGCCGCATGATCAGTTCGTGTAGGTTCCGATCGATGGCGTCGATCTCATCGCGGAGCACGCTCAATCTATTTTTGTCGTCGGTCATGACGTTGTTCGCATGTTGTGCCCGAATGCTATTGGGAAGTGAGTGATAATGGGAAGGCCGCGAAAAATCAAAGAAAACCTGGGTTTTAGTCGGATTGTGCCGGGGCTGACAGGGTAGCTCAGTTTGGTGAAGTGGGCCGTGCTTGATGATCGCGTAGCGGCAAATATCCGCGAATTCGGCTCGGTTCCTTGACCGGTGGCGCAGCGTAGATCTGTTTTACGGATTCAGCGATGATGACACCGCCAAAGGTGTTGAAGGCACGGTTGCCGATCTGCTCAAGGGGCGCTGACATAGACCGGATCATAGCGGACCGCAGTGGCGGCGCGAACAGGGCGCGATCGATATCCAGTGGCGTGAACAGGTTATCGCGGAGCGTCAGAGAAAGTTGACGGGCGGAGTACGGCAGGCCATGCCCAAAAGGGGTGCGTTCAAATCGCGCCCATAGGCCCCGCCGATTGGGCGCGATCACGATGAGCCGGCCGCTGCCGGCTAAAATGCGCCAGATTTCCCGCAACAGCGGGCGTACTTGTTCGGCATACTCAAGCGCATGAACCAACAGAACCCGGTCGAAGGACAGATCATCGAAGGGCAGTTCCAGCTCATCCACAAGTGTCGCTAATCCTGGGTCTTCATGGGGCCAGTGCAAGACCCCCTGCTGTGCCGGCATGGCGGCGATGGTCTGGGCCGCTTCATTCCGGAAAGTTCCTAGATAGGGGATTGGGTAGCCCAGCCCGAGAACCGCCTGGCCGGTTAAATCTGACCATTGGCG
>CAZNWX010000278.1:0-3662 GCA_964576415.1 uncultured Magnetovibrio sp.
GCCTCCTTGGCTCACTTTTGGGATTTTGGGCGTCCCTTGTTGGGCTGGTCTGGCTGGCCGCGCTCTCTGGGGCCATGCAACCAATGAGATGGTCGAACCAATGACCGCGACATAGTAATAATCAAATTCTGCGGGGGGTGGTCGAACGGTAAGAAGCCCGATTTCGGTAAACTATACCGACGAACGCCTCGTAAAATTTCCAACATCAGCCCAAAGTCATTGAAAAGGATGGTGGGCGGTGACGGGCTCGAACCGCCGACCCCCTCGGTGTAAACGAGGTGCTCTCCCAGCTGAGCTAACCGCCCTCCCGATACAGCCAAGTATCATAGTCGGCGACCCGGAATAGACAAGTATGCGAAAAGCAAACCGGCCGCCTGGGGTAATTCCCTGGCGGCCGGTCTTATACCGATGTCCGCGTCGTTTAGTTGACGGCGGACTTGAGGGCTTTGCCCGCTTTGAATTTTGGCTGGTTCGACGCGGCGATTTGGATGGTTTCGCCGGTGCGCGGGTTACGTCCGGTGGTGGCGGCGCGACGCGACACGCTGAAGGTACCGAAGCCCACGAGACGTACTTCCGTGCCGTTTTTTAACGAAGCGGTGATGGCGTCGATCATGCCGTCGACGGCTTTCGCCGCATCGGCTTTCGACAAACCGGAGCCGCCAGAAACGGCAGCTACAAGATCATTTTTGTTCAATGGAAAACCCCTCTCCAAATATTAGTCGGTTTCACAAACGTAACGGATATCGGGATATCCCGCGATCCGAATATTCTCAATCAATAATGAAGTCTATAGAGCGCCGTTTTCGGGCGTCAATTGAACAAACCGCAGAATTCTGCGGATTCCAGACCTGTTAGGGCTAAGTATCGGGGGTTAAACGAAGAAATCGTCTTTAGGCTAAACGGCGACCCCGATTCGTTTTCGGCAAAATTCAGTCTGAAATCTCTAAAACCGCAGAAAACCAGCGAATCGGCGGCTCCGATTCGCCGGTCTGAAAATGCCGTCTAGTGTTTGACGACGCCGCCCAACTCTTCGTCGTCGCCGGACGCGGACGCGATTTGGTCGGCAGCCATTTCGTCGTCCTCATCCCACTCAATGGGTGCGAGGGTTGTGGTAAGTGCGCGCTCAAGGACTTCGTCAACTACTGACACAGGAATGATATCCAGTCCCCGTTTCACGTTGTCGGGAATTTCGCTCAGGTCCTTCTCGTTTTCCTTCGGGATTAAGACCGTCTTAATACCGCCCCGATGCGCCGCTAAGAGTTTCTCCTTGAGGCCACCGATCGGCAGCACACGGCCCCGCAAGGTGACTTCGCCAGTCATGGCGACTTCCTTGTTGACTGGAATGCCGGTCAGCACGGAAACGATGGAGGTCACCATGCCGACGCCGGCGGACGGTCCGTCCTTCGGCGTTGCGCCCTCGGGCACGTGGAGATGGATGTCCTTCTTGTTGAACAGGGTCGGCTTGATCCCAAACTCGATAGCGCGAAATTGCACATAGGATTTCGCCGCCTGGATCGATTCGGTCATCACCTCGCCAAGTTTACCGGTAATCGTCATTTTGCCCTTTCCTGGCACCATGACTGCTTCGATGTTCAGGAGTTCTCCGCCGACCTCGGTCCAGGCCAAGCCCGTCGTTACGCCGACCAGGTCGTCATGCTCGATCTCGCCGTGACGGAAGCGTTTCACGCCGAGGTATTTTTCAATGTTGCGTCGCGTGACCTTGATCGTCTCCGCCTCGCCCATGAGGATGTCCTTGACCGCCTTGCGGGCCAAATTGGCCATCTCGCGCTCAAGGTTTCGTACACCCGATTCCTTCGTGTAGTGGCGGATCACTTCCCGAATGCCAGTTTCTGAGATTGACCACTCCTCATCCTTCAGACCGTGCTTCTCAATCTGCTTGGGAATTAAGTGACGGATCGCAATTTGGACCTTTTCATCTTCCGTGTACCCCGAGAGACGGATGATCTCCATCCGGTCCAACAAGGGCGCTGGCATGTTCATGGTGTTCGCCGTAGTCAGGAACATCACGTCCGAAAGATCGTAATCTACCTCCAAGTAGTGGTCGTTGAAGGTGTTGTTCTGTTCGGGGTCCAAGACTTCCAAAAGCGCTGAAGCTGGATCACCGCGCCAATCATTCCCCATCTTGTCGATCTCGTCCAATAGGAACAGCGGGTTGGACGACTTAGCTTTCTTCATGCCCTGGATGATTTTGCCGGGCATGGACCCGATGTAGGTTCGCCGGTGGCCGCGGATTTCAGATTCGTCGCGCACGCCGCCCAGCGACATGCGGACGAAGTTCCGGCCAGTCGCCTTACCGATCGACTTGCCGAGCGAGGTTTTTCCGACACCCGGAGGGCCGACGAGGCATAAAATGGGCCCTGTAATCCTGTTTGTGCGGTGCTGGACAGCTAGGTATTCAACAATCCGCTCCTTCACCTTTTCCAGGCCATAGTGGTCCTGGTCCAAGACCTCCTGCGCACCCTTCAAATCTTTTTTCATTCGGGTGCGCTTCTTCCATGGAATGGACAGCATCCAATCCAGGTAGTTGCGGACCACGGTGGCTTCCGCCGACATGGGGCTCATAGCTTTAAGTTTCTTCAGCTCGGCGAGGGACTTATCCCTAGCTTCCTTCGTAAGCTTAATCTTTTTAATGTTCTCTTCGATTTCGGCCGTTTCGTCGCGGCCGTCATCGGTCTCGCCCAATTCCTTTTGAATGGCCTTGAGCTGTTCGTTTAAGTAGTACTCGCGCTGGGTCTTCTCCATCTGGCGCTTGACCCGGCTACGGATTTTTTTCTCCACTTGCAGTACGCCGATCTCGGCTTCCATGTATGAGAATACGCGCTCCAGGCGCTCCGTCACCGAAGAGATTTCCAAAAGCTCCTGCTTTTCGGAAATTTTCAGCGCCAGGTGCGAGGCCACTGTGTCCGCTAACTTCTCAGAATTTTCAATTTGATTAATAGAAACAAGAACTTCCGGCGGAATCTTCTTGTTCAGCTTAATGTATTGTTCAAATTGGTTGACTACGGAGCGCGACAGGCCTTCAACGTCTTCGTCGTCGTCCGGCGGCTCCTCAATGATCTCCGCTTCGACCCGGAAAAAATCTGGATTGTCAATGTAGCCGGTAATCTTCGCGCGATGGGAACCTTCGACCAGCACCTTTACCGTACCATCGGGCAGTTTCAAAAGTTGCAAGACCGTGGACACGGTGCCGACGTCGTAGATATCATCAGCTTCAGGGTCATCCTGGGAGGCGTTTTTTTGGGCGACCAGAAGAATTTGCTTGTCGTCCTGCATGACATCTTCGAGCGCCCGGACCGATTTTTCGCGGCCGACGAACAGCGGCACTATCATGTGTGGAAAAACGACGATGTCGCGAAGCGGAAGAACCGGGAATTTTTTAGTCGGATTAGTCACGTTGGCCTGCCTTACATTCTCTTCAAGGGTGGGCGAATGAATTCGTTCAAATCAAGACGTCGGTAGCGCCTCGAGAAGAGATTGGCTCGTTCGTGCGTCAGGTCAAGGCCTCTCCTCCAAATGCCCACTTAGGCAGACGTTTCTACGTCTTCCTGGCGGTCCGAGTAAATGAACAGCGGGGACGCATTGTCATCGGCAACCTCGCGGTTGATAACCACTTCCTCAATCCCTTCAAGCTCTGGCAAATC
>CAZNWX010000279.1:0-3658 GCA_964576415.1 uncultured Magnetovibrio sp.
GAAAACCGGCTTTTTGGAAAGAAACTCCTCCGACAGGCCATGAATGGAAAACGCTTCCTCGGGCATGTCTCGCTCGGGGTTGATGTATTGGTGATACGTCTCACCAGTGGCCACCTGGTTAACTATTTCCACACAACCAATTTCAACGACCTTGTGGCCAGATTTTGGACTTAAGCCAGTGGTTTCCGTATCGAGGACAATCTCACGCATCATTGTTGCCTTTCATTCGCCAGGAAATTAGAAATCGGCGGTCATTCGGCCTGTCGGCCAGCCACCCATGGTGGCCAATGCCTAGCAGGCCATGCGGAAACTTCGATTATGATTTTACGAATTGTCCGCAAACTCTCAAGTCGCCCAAGGCCGGTTGGCACAATAAAATCACTGCGGCGGCGCTTTTCCGCATCGGGCATCTGCTTGGCTAAAATTTGATCCAGGAGATCGCGGTCCATACCCGGTCGGACCAGCACGCGGCGTGCCTGCACGAAGTCCGGGGCCGAGACCGTCACCACCGCGTCACAGGCGGCATCGCCGCCGGTTTCAAACAATAGGGGCACATCCAAGACAACCAGCGAGGCGCGGCGGCGGGACGCGCCTTTGATAAACCGGCGTTTGTGGTCAGCCACCATTGGATGGAGAATGCCCTCCAGGTGTCGCAGCTGATCCGCATTGCCAAACACCCTGGCGCCGAGTTTCTTTCGGTCGATGGCGCCCCCGGCTTCAACCCCGGGAAACGCCGCCGACACCGGCGAAACCGCTGCGCCGCCAGCGCTCATAAGTCCGTGCACCGCCGCATCAGCATCGTGGACCGGCACGCCGAAACGCCGGAAGTCATGCGCGGCGGTAGTCTTGCCCATGCCAATGGATCCAGTTAGTCCCATGATTAGCACGGCATTCCTCCATTATCGTCGCTGTTCATGCGACTACAATTCCACGGGCGCGCAGGAACGCCAACAAGGGCAGAAGTGGAAGACCCAGGATCGAGAAAAAGTCCCCATCCGTGCGATCAAAAAGTTGCGCGCCCATTCCTTCCAGCTGATAGCCGCCCACGGATTCGCGGGCGGCATCTCCCGCATCGTTGATATAGGCCTCGATGAAAACTTCACTGAGCGGCCGCATGACCATAGTGATCGCGTCTTGATGCTCCCAAACAACCGTGCCGCCCTGCACGACGACTGACGCATTGACCAGTTCGTGGGTTCGTCCCGACAATTGCATTAGGTGGGCTCGCACTCCGTCCCGGCCGGCCGGCTTATCGAGCCATCCCTTACCACAGGTCAAAACCTGATCGGCGCCCAATACAAGATCATCGGGATGATCTTTGCCAACATCATCGGCCTTGGCCCGGGCCAAGACCATGGTCGTTTCCGCTGGGCTCAACTTTTGTGCTTTGCAGTCGGCTTTGATCGGCGCCTCATCCACGCGCGAAGCCACAGCTTGAAAGGGCACGCGCGCACCTTCAAGAAGGCGGCTGCGTACAGCACTACTGGACGCAAGGATCAACGAACCACCCATCCTTCAGAAATGGGTATCCAAACGATCTTGATACAATTGAAAAATTGTTGCCGCCGTTTCCTCGATGGATTTTCGACTAACGTTGATAACCGGCCATTCATGTTTCGAAAACAGCCTTCGGGCCTCGTTAATTTCCTGAGACACCATTTCCAGATTTACATAGTCCGTGTTTTCATTCTGATCCAAGAGGCGTAACCGTTGGCGACGAATTTCTACAAGGCGTTTCGGATCCTTTGTCAACCCGACGATCAAAGGTCTATCGATTTCAAAAACCTCCTTGGGAATAGGGCATCCAGGCACAATGGGAACATTAGCGGTTTTGATCCCGCGGTTAGCCAGGTAGATGCAGGTTGGTGTCTTAGACGTGCGGGAGACACCTAAAAGAACCACATCCGCTTCATCTAGATCCCAAGTAGATTGTCCGTCATCGTGGATCAACGCGAACTGCATGGCCTCAATACGGCTAAAATATTCCGCGTTCATTACGTGCTGGGAGCCAGGTCGCGCATGGCTTTTAGTACCAAGATATTGGCCAAGCGCGCCAATTATTGGATCAAGCACCGGAATACATGGAATTTGAAGGATTGCGCACCCCTCTTCCAACAGACGCCGGATTTCCTGATCCACCATCGTATAGATCACAACACCACCTTTCTCCTCCAAGACAGCAAGAATTTCCTGAACCTTTTCTTCGGTTCGAACCAGTGACCAAAGATGTTCCTCTGGCTCCACATGATCAAATTGCACCAGACACGCACGACCCACTAGCGTTACGGTTTCGCCAGTTGAATCAGAAACGAGATGTATGGGAATGCCTGTCATAAATTATTCACATTGACCTGTGGGCGAACGGCAGACGGAATGCGAATATCTCGACTTTTTTCGTTTTTTCCGAATTTAATGCCCAAAGCGCGTATTTTAATTTCATTATTTTACCCAGGTGGATATCTATCCGGAAGTTTGATAATGAACAACCCTCACCATACTGATAATCATATCTTCAATAGAAATCCTTTTCAGACAATGTGAACAAATATGCGATGTAAATCATCGTATTGTAATGTTACATCTTGGTCAGTCACAGGTTATACCTATGTTTTTCCCCAATAAACCATAATGCGGATTGAATTGTAGATAACCTGGATAAGATAAATAATCCTCTCTAATTGACTTACTACAACTACAACTACCTTTTCTTTATATATATATTTATTTAGGGAATAGGGGAGAAAACCGGCGGAGCCCCTATGTCCAGCGTCAAACCCTTCCTGCGTGCCCTTCGCGGCGAGACTATTACCCCACCTCCATGCTGGTTCATGCGTCAAGCCGGTCGTTATCTGCCGGAGTATCGCGAGATCCGGTCAACAGCGGAAAATTTTCTAGATTTCTGTTTCACGCCGGCGTTGGCGGTAGAAGCGACGCGCCAACCGTTGCGTCGCTATGCGTTTGATGCGGCTATCCTGTTTTCGGATATCTTAGTGATCCCCCATGGGCTTGGTCAGCACGTCGCCTTTAAGCAAGGTGAAGGTCCCGTCTTGGATGCGCTGGAGACGGCTCAGGACATTGCCAAGCTTGATGTATCAATGGTGAAGGGGCGGTTGGCACCTGTGATGGATACCGTCCGTGAAATTTACTCTGGACTGGACGAGCACACGGCCCTTATCGGTTTTGCTGGAGCGCCGTTCACCGTGGCGCTCTACATGATTGAAGGCCGTGGTGGTACGGAGGGCACTAAGATCCGCCAGTGGGCGGCGGAGCGCCCAGATGAATTTGCGGTCCTCATGGATGTTTTGTGCACAGCAACGTCGGCTTATCTCATTGAACAGGTTAACCACGGCGCAGAAGCACTGCAGTTGTTCGACAGCTGGGCGGGACTACTGCCAGAAAGCCAGTTCCGAAAATGGGTTATTGAGCCGAACCGCCGCATTGTCGAAGCGGTGCATGCAGTATATCCGGATGTGCCGATCATTGGTTTTCCGCGCAACGCTGGCGTTCTCTACCGTGATTTTGTTCGAGACACGGGGGTGCAGGGTGTAAGCATCGATGCAACGGTGCCATTAGATTGGGCGGCGACGGAACTTCTACCCTTGTGCACGGTGCAGGGGAATCTAGATAACCATCTCCTGCTCAGTGGTGGCGTAGTCAT
>CAZNWX010000280.1:0-3630 GCA_964576415.1 uncultured Magnetovibrio sp.
TTCGTTGTTGCCCGCCGATGATCTAGTCGAAGACGCCCAGCCACCGCCACCACAAGTAGGTGAGCGGTAAGATCGTAAATACGCTGATCAAGGACACCACAAATGTAATCTTGGTGCCGTCGGTGAAGCTGACATTGGCGATGCGCAGACCTGCTAGCATGGGCGAGGCCTGATAGGGAAAGAAGACGGTCGCATACCCGTTGACGATGATCATCAAGGCGGCACTTAAAGGGATCTGGGCGGTTTCCGCGATTGTGCCGGCAAAAGGCATCATGATGGCGATTGTGCCGGGGATTGTCGCCAGCATCATCATCACGATGTTTATTGCGGAGAACACACTGTAGCTATAGGCCGGTCGCGTCGGCTCGAAGTCGGTGGCTGCCAAGAGCACGTCGGCGATCAAGGCGCCGGCGCCACTTGCGGCGAGCACCGCGCCCAGCCCGACAATGGTTGCGATGGTCAACAGAGCTATAAACCCGCTTCGTTGTGTGACGATCTGACGCGGCATTAAAACGCCGACGCCCGGAAGCAAACAGACTATGGCGGCCGACACGGCCACCCAGCCGGGCGTAATCCCGTGGATCACATCCGTCGCCCACATGCCCACTGTGATGGTGACGATGACCGCAAGGCGGCGTGCCTCTGGTGACAAGGGAACCCGTTCCATGAGATAGGTCTCGACCGGGGCGGCTTGATCGGGAAACCAATAGAGAATAACCGCCACAATCATGACGCCTTTTAACAGTCCGGTTATGGGGAAGTTCATCAATAGATAGTGGCCGTAGGTAATGGTGACGCCGTAGAGACTGTCCGCCAATCCGGCCAGAAGCACATTGGGGGCATTCGCCGGCAGGATACCCATAGGAACAAAGACGCTGATCATGATCACGCACAGCAGCATGGCGCGCCGCCCGCGACTGCCGGGTCCGAACCCCATGGCGTCTGCCGTAGCCTGGACGATGGGGATAAGAATAATCACCCGCGCGATGGCCGCTGGGATCAGAAAGGCCAGGGCCGTGGCGGCGATGGCGAGTCTAATCAACGCGTCCGTCAACGAATTCCCCATTCGAGAGAGAAAGACCTGAGCCACCACTGTGCCAAGTCCCGTCTTGTCGGCGGCGAGACCAAGAATAACGCCTCCAGCAACAAGCCAAAAGGCGTCGGACCGAAAACCGGAAAACACGGCTTCGATGGGTGCAATCTCAAAGATCAACGCTACTGCGAAAAACAGGCTCGCATAAATAAATTCCGGTAGCGCGGTGGTGGCCATCATGCCAATTGTGAGCACCGTCAAGGAGATGGCCGCCACGGCCATGGGGTAACCTTCCTGATGCGGAATAATCACATAGGCTGCCAAGGACAAGGTCGTTACGACGAAAAGGGGAAGCGGCCGAATGACCGCAGGAACCGTCATACGTAAGGTGGCGTCATTTGCCAGACCTTGCGGACACGTCGGGGTGCCAGGCAAATTCCAGCAACAAGCACCCTTGTCCGGTCCGAACAGACCGTGCATTGCGCCGGGCGCGCGGTTCTGGCGTTTCGCACCCTGCTCCCATACGAACTAGGCGTGTACTGCCGCCCCGCTTCCCCACTTCATCAAGTTCCCAGCCCATGATATCCTGCGTAATCCCCTTGACGCCGCCGGGTCGGGGCTCAAACTTGTTGATCAGTTCGCGGGCCTGGCAACCGAAATTGGGTCTGTTGCTGTCCATTCCTGTCGTCCCATTGCTAATCACCAAGCGCGATGCCCTCGCGCCGTTTGTCAGCACCGCCTTCCAATCCTTTTGGCGTCACCCGAACGCCGTGCAATCCACTGTGCCACTTGAAGGTCTTGACCTTGTGCCCCAGGGCCTCCAACTCGGGGAGAAGCGTCTCCAGGCGCGAATTCTTTTCGATCTCCAAGCCTCGATTTCGATTCAAGAAGTTTGGCAGGTTGATGGCATCCTGCATCGACAAGCCCCAATCGATCACTCCGACCAGGGTCTTGGTGACGTAGCCGATGATCCGCGAACCGCCGGGTGAACCGACAGCCATCATCAAAGTGCCATCTTCGTTGAAGACCAGCGTGGGCGACATGGAACTCCGGGGCCGTTTGCCCGCGGCCGCCCGGTTTGCGACGTCGTGGCCGTTCCGGGTCGGCCGGAACGAGAAATCGGTGAGTTGATTGTTGAGGATGAAACCGCTGGCCATTTGCCGGGACCCGAAGGCATTTTCCACACTTGACGTCATGGATACCGCGCTGCCGTTGGCGTCGATTACGCTCAGATGGGTTGTCGACGGGCCTTCATATCCCTCGTGAGGAGACAGGAGAAGGGCTCCCGGTACATTTGGGTTGCCCGCCTTCCGCCGACCGCCAGCGCGGCTGATATTAATTTTTTGGGCACGGCGGTTCAAATACCCGGCGTCGATCATACCGTCGGCGGGCACGCTGACAAAATCGCTGTCACCTATGTAGGTATTGCGATCGGCGAAGGCCAATGCACTGGCTTCGCCGACCAGATGCACGGCTTCAAGAGAGGCCGGGGTCATATTTTTTAGATTGAAACCCGACAGCAGTCCGAGAATTTGCAATATCGTCAAACCGCCTGATGACGGTGGGCCCATGCCGCAGACCAACTTGGCCCGATAGGTGGCACACACGGGTTTGCGCTTCACTGCGCGATAGTTGGCCAGATCCGTCAGGGTCATGCCGCCTCGGTTCCGTTTCGAGCCGCGCACGGCAAGGACGATGGATTGGGCGATGGGGCCCTTATAGAAGGCGTCTGCGCCACCTTCGGCAATCTGGCGCATGGTCGTCGCGAAGGTGCGGTTCTTGAGTACCGTTCCCGCCGGTTTGGTGGCACCGCTTGGATGATAAAAGTAACCAAGTGCCGCCGGCGTTTTCCTCAGGTATTTCTCACGCGATAACTGGTCTGCCAAGCGCGGCGACAAGGGGAAACCCTTTTCGGCCAATCGGATCGCGGGGCCATACAGGTGCGCCCACGGCAGTTTACCGTGTTCGCGGTGTACCATCTCCAACATGCGGACGAGACCGGGCACCCCGACGGCAGATCCGCCGACCACCGCATTAAAAAATTTCTTTGGTTTTCCGTCCGCCTTAAGGAACATGCGCGGGTGTACGGACTTCGGTGCGGACTCTCGGCCGTCAAAACTCTCAATGGCGCCGGACTTAGCGTTGTAATGAAGGAGAAAGGCGCCGCCGCCGATACCCGAGGATTGCGGCTCCACAAGGCTAAGCACCATCTGGGCGGCAATGGCGGCGTCGGCCGCGCTGCCACCGTCGCGCAACATCTCTAGACCGGCTTCTGACGCGAGGGGATGGGCCGCAGCGACCATGTAACTCTGGGCATAACCACCAGTTGTCGAGGTCACCCGTGCCGGCCCCGTGGTGAGGGTTTTGCAGGCCCCTAGGGTGATAAGGAGCATGCCCGTGAGAACCCGGGATTGTTGTGTGGAAAACAACATGTGGCGCATGTTAACGATTGTTCAAGGCGAAGTGGACCGTTTTTCGATCTTTTGGGGAACCCTGTACCACGCCCTTCGCGCCTTGGGATAATATCGCATCAGTAATCGCGAAAGTAGAAGCGTTCCCATGTGGATTTCGAGGGCCTAATCGACACATTCCGAGAG
>CAZNWX010000281.1:0-3611 GCA_964576415.1 uncultured Magnetovibrio sp.
GATGAACTTGAAGCCAACGCTACCATAACCGCCTGTCCGGAGCGGATGATCGCTTCCGCCTGACGGGCCTGGGTGATCTGCCCCACCGCCATCGTTTTCACGCCCGTTTCGCGACGGATATCAGCGGCGAACCCAGTCTGGTACCCGGGTCCCGCGTCGATATCCTGCAGCGGCGAATTGCCACCCGATGAGCAATCGATAAAATCGCAATCTTTGGCCTTTAGGACTTCGGCGAAGGCGATAGAATCTTCAAGGCTCCATCCCCCCTCGACCCAGTCGAAGGAGGAAATACGCACGCCAAGCGGCAGTTCGTCCGGCCAGGCGGCACGTACCGCATCGAATACCTCCAGAGGGAAACGCATGCGGCTCTCGAGGCTGCCGCCGTAGCTATCCGTCCGCTGGTTAGAGATGGGGGAGAGGAATTGCTGCAGCAGATAGCCGTGCGCCATATGCAATTCGATCACGTCATATCCAATACGCACACACCGTTTGGTGGCATCCACGAAGGCCTGCTTGATGCGCGCCAGGCCTTTATCGTCCAGCGCCTCTGGCGTTTGCCAGCCGTCCGCATAGGCGACATCGGTCGGACCGACAACGGGCCAACCCTGTTTGTCGTCGGCGGCGAACTGGGCGCCCCCGTTCCATGGCAAGTCGCAGGACGCCTTGCGCCCGGCATGGGCCAGCTGCATACCGATCTTGGCATTGCCATGGCCCCTGCAGAATTCGTTGATGTCCTTGAACTTCGCTTCCTGCTCATCGTTCCAGAGTCCCGTGCAGCCCGGCGTTATCCGCCCAGCAGCCTCGACACCGGTGGCCTCGACAAACACCAGGCCCGGCCCAGCAACGGCGAATTGGCCAAGGTGCATTAGATGCCAGTCGGTGGGCGTTCCTTCGTGGGCTGAGTATTGACACATGGGGGCGACGATAACGCGGTTCGATAGCTCGATGCTGCGCAGTTCGATAGGCGTGAACAGGTGACTGGCCATGAGGTCCTCATAAGGGAGATGGGAAAAATCAGAATGGAAATTGACCTAGTCAATCCCATCACTCAAGCACCAATTTAAATAAGATTTCTTGAATGTAAGGCACTTAACAAAACGGCCGCTCAAGCCTCTTGGTAAGTAATCTCCAACACCTCGATATCTATATCGCCCTGTGGCGTGTGCAGCTTTACGATGTCGCCAACCCGGCGCTGCATGAGGACTTTGGCGATGGGCGACACCCAACTCACCTCGCCCTCTTCCAGGCGCGCCTCATCCACGCCGACGATGCGGACCGTACGTTCGTTGTCATCATCATCGCTATAGGTGACGATGGCGCCAAAAAAGACCTGCTCACGATTCGTCTGGAGCACTGGATCCACCGGTTCGGCGATCTCTAATCGCTTCAGCAGGAACCGGATGCGCCGGTCGATCTCGCGGAGCCTTTTTTTGCCATAGATATAGTCCCCGTTCTCGGACCTGTCCCCGTTACCCGCCGCCCAGGACACGACCTCCACGACCTTCGGCCGTTCGACGTTATTTAGGTTTTTGAGTTCCGCCTGCAACCGCGCCAGTCCGGCCAAGGTGATGTAGTTCTTCGCGCCGCGCGGCAGGGTGGGGCCGTCGTCCGGTTCGACCTCTTCCGGTTCCGTTTCCTTTGTGAAGGCCTTGCTCATCTGGTCGTCATTCCCAACCGCCGGGTCGGCCGATATCGCCCGTTGTGCCGGCAAAGGCCGCGCCGATCCGCAATGTCATAGCCTCGTCCCGGGGTCGCCCGATGATATGCAGACTGGCGGGCAGGCCGCCGTCGGTCAGGCCCATGGGCGTCGCCAGGCCGCAGAACCCCAGATGGTTGACCATACGGGTGAACTGCGACGGCGCCGTGTCCTGATCTATGTCCGTTACGATAGGTGCCGGGATCGGCACGCTAGGCGTCAAGAACGCGGCCAGGCCCTCCATGGCGGCCAGAAACGCGGTGCGATCCTCCAGCCGCTCGCGCATCAGGCGCACATACTTCGCTGACGGCTCAGTCTTGCCGGCCATAATCCGTTTCTTCACGTCTTCGTCCATATCGTTGGCCGGATCCTCGTAGAGGTCACCGTGGTAGTGGTAACCCTCGACGCCGATGATGGTGGCAACGCCGAACCGCATCTCGTCAATGCCTCGGGGCAGCGTCAAGGGACGGAGTTCCGCGCCGAGGGCCGCCAATTGCTCCAACGCCGCATCGTAACAGGCCAGGACGACCGGGTCCACGATAGCCCGCTCCACTCCGGTCATGACACCCAGCGCCAGACCTGCAATGCCTTTCTTTATCTCCCCATAAAGCCCTGTACCGCTCCTCACATTCGCATCAATCACATGGGGCTCATGGCCCGCCATGGTTTCATACATAATGGCCGCGTCGATGACGTTCCGGCACATGGGACCCGGCGTGTCGAGGGTATGCGACAGAGGCTGAATGCCATCCAGGGGCAACACGTCCTCCGTCACCTTCAGGCCGGTGAGCCCACAGAAAGCCGACGGAATCCGTACCGATCCACCCGTATCAGTCCCAACCCCGCAGGGTGCCAGGCGCGCCGCCACGGAGGCGCCTGTGCCCGACGACGAACCGCCCGGCGCGCGTGCCGTTTCTGTGTCCCAGGGATTCCAGGGCGTACCGCGCTGGGTGTTGGTACCCCAGGGACCATAAGCAACCTCAACGGTCTTGGTCTTGCCGAGCAGAATGCCGCCGCCGGCGATGAGCCGGTGCGCAATCGTCGCCGTTTCGATGGAGATCCGGTCCGCATGGGCATTGGTACCACCAGTGGTGATCGTCCCTTCCACATGGACAAGGTCCTTCAACACGAAGGGCACACCATGGAAGGGCCCGAGCCGATGGCCACTCGACATGGCCTTGGCCGCGCCTTCGGCCGCCGCTATAGCATTCTCTGCCAAAACCGACTCGAAGGCGCCCAGCTTCTGATCCAGCCGCCCAATCCGATCCAAGAGATGACGGGTCACGGCGACGGGATCAGTGATCCCGGCAGAGTAGGCATCGTTCAGGTCATTGACACCCAGATCTTCCAAAGCGCTCATGCGATAATTCCTCCCGCTCGTCGGGGTATGAGCCTATCCGAGACGATCCGCGCTTGTCACGACAGAGATGTTCACGTTCTTGGGTTTGATCGGCGCTGCGGATATGATCGACGCCGACCAGAAAGGGAGTTTTCCATGCCTAAAGCCGACACCGCTGTCCTGGCAATCCACTATCAAAATGAAAACTGTCATCCGGACGGCAAGATCCGCGTCGGCATCGCCGCTGATGCAGACTGGCGGTGGGAGCGTCTGGGTAACGCCAAACGCCTCTTGGACGGCGCGCGCGCGGACGGCGCGGCCATCATCCATATCCGCCTGGCGGTGCCGCTGGACTACCGCGGCGTAAGCGCCAACACGGACCTTATCCGCGAATGGATGGCCCTGGGCGCCTGGCAGGAAGACACTTGGGGCACAGCGTTCATACAGAGCCTAGAACCTCACGCCAGTGACTTCGTGATCACGCACACGCGCAATTCCGCGTTCTACAACACCACGCTGGACGAGATCCTATTTCAACTTGGCGTCCGCAGCCTAGTCTGCGCCGGGGTCTCGACC
>CAZNWX010000282.1:0-3604 GCA_964576415.1 uncultured Magnetovibrio sp.
CCACTGGGTCCGCCATGGGGACCAGCGGATCATAGAGCAAAGGTTCGGTCAATCCGTGGCCCTGTTCCTGCTGGCCGGCGGTAACGATGATTGGCGTGCCCGTAAACTTGGCGTTGTAGATAGATCCGATAGCGTTCCCGAGCCCCGGCGCTACGTGCACGTTACAGGCCGCTAATTGACCTGACGCGCGCGAATAGCCGTCCGCCATAGCGACAACCAGAGATTCCTGGAGGCCCAGAACATAGGTCAGATCAGGATGATCCTTCATGGCATCCATGATCGGCAGCTCCGTGGTGCCCGGATTGCCGAACATGTGAGTGATGCCGTTCTCCTTTAGCAGTGCTAGAAAAGCGGATGATCCCTTGATGGTATTGATGCTGGTCACGCTTGGCTCGTCCCCGATGCCGTGCCGCGCCGGTTGCGCAGATTTTTACGTACGGCGCGTCTCATCACGCGTTGCGCCCTTTAGTCATCACCAGCCGCCTGGGCATGCAGGGCCGCCAAAATTTTCGGTGGCGACAGAGGCAGGTCACTCATGGTTTGGCCGATGGCGTTCTCCACCGCATTGGCCACGGCGGCGGGCGCCGACACCAGGGGCGGCTCGCCGACGCCGCGCACCCCATAGGGATGGTTGGGGTTGGGTACCTCAATGATGACTGTGTCGATCATTGGCACGTCGGAGGCCACAGGCATGCGGTAATCCAGGAAGCCCGTGTTTTGAAGTCGGGCCTCATCATCATATATGTATTCCTCGTTCAGAGCCCAGCCAATGCCCTGCACGGCGCCGCCCTGCATCTGGCCTTCCACGTAATCCGGGGAAATGGCGCGGCCAGCATCCTGGAATACGGTGTGACGCTTCGGCGAGGTGAAGCCTGTGTCGGGGTCAATCTCTACATCCACCAACTGCGCACAGAAGGTTGCGCCTTGGCCGGATGCGTTGATTTCCGAGTGCCCGGCCACGGGACCGCCCATAGAGGTGGCCATGCCGGCCAGTTCCTTGAGGCTCAGCGGCTTGATGTCCTTGTGGTTATCGGTGGCAATGGCTTGGCCGGCGTCCCAGCGCACGTCCTCCACGGGAATATCCCATTTCTTCGCGGCCAAGGCCCGGAGCTTATCGATCACCTCCCGGGTTGCATTGACCACGGCCATGCCAGTGGCGTAGGTGGTGCGGCTGCCGGCGGTCATGAAACTGAAGCCCAGCGACCCGGTATCTGCGATGATCGGCTTCAACAGTTCCACGTTGACGCCTAACTCTTCCGCCGCCATAGCCCGCATGGAAGATCGTGATCCACCGATGTCTGGGTTTCCAGTAGCAACGCCCAATGTACCATCATCCATAAGGTTGACGGCCGCGCTGCTCAAACCGCCGCCGTGCAGCCAGTAGCCGACGGCAAAGCCGCGGCCCTGGTTGTCGCCGAGCGGCGCCTTGTAGTGCGGGTGTTCCTTTACTGCCTCCAGGACCTCGACCAGACCTATACGGCCGTGCTTGGTGCCCATCAGACTTTCGTCACCTTCCTTGACCGCGTTCTTCAGGCGTACTTCGACGGGATCCAGACCCAATTCCTTGGCGAGTTCGTTGACCACGCTCTCCATGGGATAGCAGGCCATGGTAGCGCCCGGTGCGCGGTAGGCGGCAACTTTTGGACGGTTGACGCAAACGTCGTAGGCGGTAGCCTTGCAGTTGGCCATCGTATAGGGCGAGAAGAAAGTGTCGACGGCACGACCGATCGGCGAACCCTTAAAGGCACCCGCCTGGTACCAAATCTCAGCTTCGCCGGCGGTGATGGTGCCATCTTTCTTCATGCCGACCTTTATTCGGGTTTTGGAACCCACCGTCGGCCCTGTGGCGCGGAACACTTCTGAGCGCGTCATGGTCATGCGCACGGGCCGACCGGTCTTCTGGGACAAGCGAATGGCTAAAGGCTCGGCGTAGACCGTAGTTTTGCCGCCAAAGCCGCCACCGATCTCCGACGCGGTAACACGGATCTTCGCCATCTCCATATTGAGGAGCTTGGACAGCAGGGTCCGTTGAACAAAGTGGCCCTGGGTCGAAGTCCACAGCTCCACCGCGCCGTCCTCAGACGTGGTCGCGATGCAGGCCATAGGTTCTATATAGCCCTGATGCACAGGTTGTGAGGAAAACTCTCGTTCAATAACCAGATCAGCCTCAGTGAAGCCAGCATCCAAGTCGCCGCGTTCGCCGTTCATGACGCGGAAGATGTTAGAAGGTTTTGTGGGCTTGGGCTCGACGCCGTAGGTGAACAGGTCCTCGTGCAGGACCACGGCGTCCGGCTGGGCGGCCTCGCGCGGATCCAGGATGTGTTGCAGAACCTTGTATTCAACCTTGATCAGTTTGATGGCGTCGCGAGCGATCTCCTCCGAAATGGCGGCGACAGCCGCTACCGCGTGGCCGTCATAGAGCACCTTTTCGCGGGCCATGACGTTGCGAGAGATATCGTGAAAATCGTTGACGATGAGTGGATAGGGCGGTTGCGCCATGGGATGATCGGGAATGTCGGCACTGGTGACCACCGCCTTCACACCGTCGAGCGCCTCCGCCTGTGACGTGTCGATGGAGACGATATTAGCATGAGCGTGGGGGCTTCGCAGAATTTTCCCGTGCAGCATGCCCGGCACGATCATATCGTCGCCGTAGCGCGCTCGGCCCGTGACCTTGTCGACCCCGTCGGGGCGCGGCGTGTTCTTGCCGACCCATTGATAGTTGCTGCCGCCACGCGGCGTCTTGATCTCATTCATGTTTCACTCGCTCTCATCTCGGCGGCCGCGTCCAGTACGGCGCGGACGATCTTATCATAACCTGTGCATCGGCAGAGGTTGCCGGCCAGGGCGAAACGGACCTCCGTTTCCGTGGGATCTGGATTGGTCTCCAGGTAGGCCTGCGCCATTTTCAGTATCCCTGGTGTGCAGATGCCGCATTGCAGGGCGGCATGGTCGAGAAACTTCTGTTGTAGAGGGTGCAGTTCACCGCCCTTCGCCATGCCTTCGATGGTTTCGATCTCGGCGCCGTCCACTTCCGCGCCTAGGACCAGACACGCGTTGATGGGGCGACCGTTCAGGACCACCGTACAGGCGCCGCAATCCCCCGTCCCGCAACCGTTCTTGGTGCCGGTGAGCTGCAATTCGCCGCGCAGGACGTCCAGCAAGGTCTGCCCCGTCCTGCAAACGAATTCAACGCGATCGCCATTAACCGTGGCATTGATCAGATGTCGGGCCATTATTCTGCCTCCGCGCGCTCGATGGCGATCTTGACGGCGCGGATGGCAAGCACGCCGGCCACGTGAATTCGGAATGCGACGGTGCCGCGTTTATCGTCAATGGGGTTACAGGCGTCGCGTGCCGCAGCGGCGACGCTGGCCAGGACCGTGTCATCGATTTTTTTTCCGATCATGGCCGTGGCCACGGCCGGAACCAGCCGGGCCGTCGATAGCGATCACCAGAGCAGGGGTCACGACCGGCAAGCGTACGCGGGCCGACACCTTCCTACGTTCGGACGTCGAA
The DNA here is from genome assembly GCA_964576415.1 of uncultured Magnetovibrio sp. Classification (GTDB taxonomy): domain Bacteria; phylum Pseudomonadota; class Alphaproteobacteria; order Rhodospirillales; family Casp-alpha2; genus UBA3470. The sequence goes on from CAZNWX010000282.1 coordinate 3,520, forward strand.
CCCGGCCCGCTCCAAGCCCTCCACGAGCGTGTCACGAACGGCCGGCTGAACAATTTAATCTGATAATATAAATGAAGTTATTATT
>CAZNWX010000283.1:0-2220 GCA_964576415.1 uncultured Magnetovibrio sp.
GCCCTGGGCGGCGTCATCGAGACCCATTTGATTGACATCGGCTTTTTGAAGTCGCCCGGCGAATTGGCCGACCCCAGCGCCGCCGAGGCGCAGATCCTAGCGATCGGCGGCGGTGGTGCGGAAGAGGTTGGTGGCAACAAGGGTCAGGGCTCAGGCGCGTCGTCCCTGTTCCGCCAATGTCCCAAGTGCGGCCAGCCGAGCTTGATCCGCCAGGAAGGCTGCGACACCTGTACCTCCTGCGGCTACTCGAAGTGTGGGTGAGGGTCGTATACAGCGCTTTAGTATCGTTTACCTCGACGTCAACGATCTGAGCATCTCGACGGCCTTCTATGAAAGGTTGGGTTGGAAGCGCTCGGCCGCGAACTCCAACGACCAGATCACCTTCTTCCAATTGGGCGGCATCATCCTAGGCCTTTACGGTCGCAGGCCGCTCGGCGAAGATATCTGCTTGGCGTGCAGTGAAGGCCATAGTTTTTCCAGCCTGACGTTGGCACATAATCCGCGCTCCAAGGAAAAGGTGAGCGCCAAGTTAACGGAGGCCGAAGCAGCCAGCGCGACCATCGCCAAGCCCGCCGAGGCGTCCGTCAGTCCTAACTACATGAGTACCGAATAGATAACTCCCGAACCGTAGACGGCCATTGCGATGTCGGCTTTCACGGACATGTTCCGGGAGCACCAGGCCCACGCGAATAGCAGGACGGTCAAATTCACCGCCATGAACCGGATTTCCGTCACGTCTTAGGCGGTCAGGCTGGAGGTGACGCCATGGCGCGAAAAGACGATAAACCCAAGCCAGATGAAGATGACGGCAATGGCGTTGGCCAGGCCGGTTAGGAGGTTGGATTGAACGACGGTGGATCGCGTTCTGATTGTCGTTATTATGTTGGCCGCAAGCTAGCGAATTTCCCCAAAAAATCCACGCGGGTCCGGCGACGTTAGCCCTCCGCTGCACCATAGGCGCCGCCGCCAGGCGTTTCCATGATGAAGCAATCGCCGGGCGCCATGTCCGTCTCGTCGTTGCCGAGCAGTTCGTCAACGCGCCCATCCGTGCGGCGCACCGCATTGCGACCGCGCGCACCTGGCTCACCCCCGTCGAGCCCATAGGGGTCCGTGTGGCGGTGGCTGGTCAGCAAGGTCACCTTCATATCCTCCAGGAAAGTGACTTTGCGGACGATGCCGTCGCCGCCCGGGAACTTGCCCTGGCCACCGGAACCGTGGCGGATGGAGAAGCTGTCGACCCGGACGGGGAAGCGTTGTTCCAGGACTTCCGGATCGGTCATCTTGGTGTTGGTCATGTGGCTGTGCACGGCGGTTGCCCCGGGGTGATCCGGGCCGGCCCCGGTCCCGCCGCAGATTGTTTCGTAGTTCTGGTAGACGTCGTTACCGTAGACAAAATTGTTCACGGTTCCCTGGGAGGACGCAAGCGTGCCCAGTGCGCCGAAGAGCGCGTCGGTGATGCATTGGCCCACCTCCGTGTTGCCAGCGATCACGGCGGCCGGGTATTCGGGGGAGATGATGGATCTCTTTGGCACGGTCACCTTGAGCGGCTTTAGGCATCCCTCGTTCAAGGGGATCGTGTCGTTGACCAGGCAGCGGAAGACGTAGAGCACGGCGGCCAGACACACGGCCGTCGGCGCGTTGTAGTTGCCGTGGTACTGGGGCGAGGTGCCGGTAAAATCGATGTCGGCTTCGCGGGCCGAGTGATCAACCGTGATCTTCACCTGAATTTCGCATCCGTTGTCCATGGGATAGATGAATTCTCCGTCGGTCAGCTTATCGAGGACTCGACGGACGCTTTCCTCGGCGTTGTCCTGGACGTGCTGCATGTAGGCTTGCACCACGTCCAGACCGAACTGGTCGATCATCTTCATTACCTCGAACCGGCCCGTGTTGTTGGCGGCGACCTGGGCCTCCAGGTCGGCCATGTTCTGGTCCGGATTGCGGCATGGGTATTCGCCCGACGCGAGTAAATCCAGCTTTGCTTTTTCGCGGAGGATGCCGTCCTCGACCATTAGGAAGTTGTCAATTAGGACGCCTTCCTCGTGAATGGAGATGCTGTCCGGCGGCGCCGAGCCCGGTGTGCGTCCGCCGATGTCGGCGTGATGGCCGCGTGACGCTACGTAGAAGATGATCCCATTCCCGTCGGCATCGAAGACAGGGCTGACCACCGTCACGTCGGGGAGGTGCGTGCCCCCGTTGTATGGCGCGTTGATGATGTAG